>NZ_JAHHPR010000305.1:0-2117 GCF_024606255.1 Endozoicomonas sp. SESOKO3 | reverse complement strand
AACCTGCGGGCACCTGGAATGACCATGATGAAGATGCCTTTGTTCGTATGGACCTGGTTGATTACCGCTTATCTATTGATTGCTGTTATGCCAGTGTTGGCCGGTGCTGTAACCATGATGTTGATGGACATCCACTTTGGCACCAGCTTCTTTAACGCCGGTGGCGGTGGTGACCCTGTGCTGTTCCAGCACATTTTCTGGTTCTTCGGGCACCCGGAAGTTTACATCATGATCCTGCCTTCTTTCGGGATTGTGTCAGCCATTCTGCCAACTTTTGCAAGGAAACCCCTGTTTGGCTACACCTCAATGGTTTACGCCACCGCAAGTATTGCCTTTTTGTCGTTTATTGTCTGGGCGCACCATATGTTTACCGTGGGCATTCCTCTGGTGGGTGAGCTGTTCTTTATGTATGCCACCATGTTGATTGCTGTGCCCACCGGTGTGAAGGTCTTTAATTGGGTCACCACCATGTTCAGGGGAGCCATGACCTTCGAAACCCCCATGCTGTTCAGTATTGCTTTCGTAGTGCTGTTCACAATTGGTGGTTTTTCCGGACTGATGCTGTCAATCGCCCCTGCTGACTTCCAGTATCACGACACCTATTTTGTAGTGGCTCACTTCCACTATGTACTGGTACCCGGAGCGATTTTTGCCATCTTTGCCGCAGTCTATTACTGGTTGCCCAAATGGACAGGTCATATGTATGACGAGACGCTGGGCAAGACGCATTTCTGGTTGTCCTTCATTGGAATGAATCTGACCTTCTTCCCGATGCACTTTATCGGGCTGGCAGGCATGCCTCGCCGGATTCCTGATTACGCCCTGCAGTTTGCAGACTTCAACATGATTGCCAGTATTGGCGGCTTTATGTTCGGAACCACTCAGCTGCTGTTCCTGTTTATCGTGGTCAAGTGCATCAAGGGGGGCGAGAAAGCCAAAGCTGAAAGTTGGGAAGGTGCAGAAGGTCTTGAGTGGAGTCTGCCTTCACCGGCACCTTACCACACCTTTACCACGCCACCGGATGTGAAGTAAAAAGCTGTCCGCTGAGTTTCAGTGGTTGGGTCTGTGCAGGGCGGTTTTTTGTAATGGAGGAGACAATAATGGCGGTCAGGAGTGTGACCAGTGGGATTGGCAAAACCTAATAGCTCTCTGGAAATTTACCCAGAGGAACAGTACCTGCAATGGGAGCGGTCTTCAGACATTCGTCATGAATACGTCAATGGCAGAATTTTTGATATGGCCGTTGGGAACAGAAATCATGGTGTCATTATCACTAACATTGCTGGTGCTTTGTTTTCACGCACTAAAGCTATGGGGTGTGATCAGTTTGTCAGTGATATGAAGCTGCGAATTCAAAGTAAACAGAAAGTCAGCTATCGATATCCTGATTTTATGGTTTATTGTGGTCCCAGAAATAACAAGGATATACAAAATAGCGCACGGTTCTTAGTCGAGGTGCTCAGTCCTGGCATCCGCGAAGTGGATTGTGAGACCAAACTTGAAGAATATCAAGAGGCTCTGAAAGCTCAAAAAGGTGAATACCTGATAGTTGATAGTAGTTGTCAACTGGTCAGTCTCTGGGGCTGGAAAGGAGATGTTTTTTTAGAAAAGGCAGCCTGTCATGGAGAGCCGGGCGTCATGCTGGATAGCTTGAATACCGGCCTTTCTATGAGCGATATTTATGATACGGTTGAGTTTCTTTCCGAACGGTAGGGAAGTGTTTGAATGAATGCTGACGATGATACCCCGGACGACCTGTCGCGAAGAACCGTCATCAAGACAGGTCTGGTGGCTGGCGGTATGTTTGGCTTCGGCTTTGCCATGGTTCCCCTGTACGACGTGTTCTGCAAGGTAACGGGTCTCAACGGCAAAACCGATCCGAATCCATACCGGTATAACGCCGAGACGGCTGAAGTAGATACCAGCCGTAGTGTGAAAGTGCAGTTTGTGGCCACCAACAATGCTGAGATGAGCTGGGACTTCAAGCCCAGCGTCACAGAAGTAGTAGTTCATCCCGGAGAGGTTGGAGAGCTGGAGTTCTTTGCCCGCAACCCAACCGGTGAGCGAATGATTGGCCAGGCCATTCCCAGTGTTTCACCGTTTCAGGCCACCAACTA
>NZ_JAHHPR010000304.1:0-2310 GCF_024606255.1 Endozoicomonas sp. SESOKO3 | reverse complement strand
AATGTTGGTCTCTTATCATATGCCAGTAAAAGTATATTGAATGATCGTGAGTATCTGCTGGACTTGATTAAACAGTATCCTCGTGCTTTTGTGTACGCTGATGATGAACTTAAAAATGATGAAGCCTTTATCAGGTCTGCAGTCCACAGAAACTCCAAAGTTCGTAAATACGTTCAGAAACCAGCATATGAGTTCTGATTCACTGTGCTGGTTCTTAAAATAGCTGTCTCGACAACGGCTGTTTTAGCGTAAACCACGGGGTTCACAGGCCTCTCACACCTCTTCTGATGAATTAACCGGACTCGATAATGCTGACATGATTGATCCGCATTGACTATCCTGCTGTATTAAGTGACAAAACAAGGGAGTGACTGTCTTTCAGCAACTGACTTATCATGAGATATCTATGCAGCGATTATTCATCGTATTCATATTACTGACTGCGGGGCTGTCTGTGCTAACAGTGAACGCCGCCTGTCCTGACTGTAAAGAGTTTTCAAACCAAGGTGCAGAGGGCGGCATTTGCCCTAATTGTGGAGAAACAAATTCTCTCAGGTCAAATCAGGGTGTCTATGGGTTATGCGAGTTGCTGTTAGAGCTATTGAATGATGAAACAGACAACCAGACCATAACGGCAGTGAATATACTGAGCGTTGCGAGTGACTGTTTAGACGGTAGTCAAGTCACACTGACTGAGAGACTGAGCAATGAAATACAAACGTTCAGAGAACGATCTGAATTCATGCAGTGCCAGATTGACAGAAACCTTCCTGAAGGAAACCGTGAAGGGTTTGCCAGCTTGTTTAGTCCTGAAGATCTCACCATTTTTTTCTCCCTTATTGAGGCAAGTGGGATCACCGATATTGGTTTAGATCAGCTTGAGAAAACCTTCTTTATCAGAATTGGCTGGCTGTCGATCTCAGTAAAAGCCGAGCTGGCAAGTTATGACTGGAAGCAACTGAGGAATGAGAGGCGTTTTTTTGCTTACCTCTATTATATCTTGCTGCGGCAACAGCAGGCTCATCTGGAGGCGGATGATAGTCTGGTCAAACGATTGAGTGTCTACTTACTGGATTATGGGAAGGGAGATGAGAGACGTATTCACCCTCTTTTTGCTCCTGAGCACGTGAAATTTGACCCTTATATTGAGTCTTGTGTTATTCCTTCATCGGTGCTTGACATGACAAGTTCATGGCGGTGGAAGTGGCTTAGTCAATATCTCAATCCGCAGGGTTGGGCTATGACGTTTCTGCAACCACAGGATTGGATTTTAAGATTCCTGCAAGCAGGACGCTGGAACTTTCTGGGACGCTTTTATATATCGGATGGAACCTCGTCCTATCAATTGCCAGAACCTAACTCTGGTATCTGGATTTTGCTGACTTTGAACGACGATCAAACGGTCACTTTGTTCACTAATCATGGAATGGGCATGATAACAGTCACCGAGAACGAGCTCGGGTCGCTTTTGGAAGGAATGCAAAGCACTTTCAGCCATTCAGACAATTTAACCCCTGAACCACCTGTATTGGGTGACCAGTTTCAGTTGCCGCTTCCGGATAGTCTTTGGTATTGATTCTCCTGAACAATTTAAATAACGACCTATTTGCCAGCAGTTGCATTGTAACCCTGTTATTTAACGCAGTTGCTGGCAAAAAATATTTTTTACTGGTTTTTTATATCCTTGGAATCGATAAAACCCGGATATACAGATTTGGGGATTTTTTCACCAAAATATATCAGCTTAGAGTTGTTGTTTCTCCAAAAAGCCTCTGTTTGTTTGAGCTGAACATACAAGGGTGTAATGAGTCTTTCATTGGCTATTGCCTCTTGCAGAGTGGCATTGGCACGGGCTTCACCACTTATTTTTATGACATATGCTTCTGCTTCACCCTTTTGCCTGAGTATAAACGCTTCTGCTTCGGCGTCTTCACGTAATTGATGAACTCTAACAGCAACTCGGATTTTTTCTAATTCCATTTTATTTTTTTCCTCAGCCAGTTTTTTTTCATTCTCTATTGCAGCTACCATTTTATCTGTATCAGCCTTTTTTGATCGTTCCAATTGTTGGGTTTCGGCTTCCTTTAGTTTCCTGGCTTGAGTTTGTGAAACAGCTACGAGCTTGCTTTTCTCTTCTACAATCACTTCATAGTTTCTTTTTATGTTTTCTGGTAGAACTGGTTTAGAAACAACTACTTTGTTTACTTTTAATTTAGAATGACTTTTCCCTTGCTCTTCAATTAAGTGTTTTAACAAAAAATCATTTATAGCAGGAAACTTGTCAATATATATTTCTTGGGCCGTCATGGT
>NZ_JAHHPR010000303.1:0-5326 GCF_024606255.1 Endozoicomonas sp. SESOKO3 | reverse complement strand
TCTTGCGGCCGTTTTCAAAGGCAATATCGTCAAGAACGTAGTTGGCGATGACCGCCGCTGAGAACTCTTTCATGCCGACAATAGATTCTTGCATGCCCGCCGGACCAGTGGCAGTCACGGGGACAAACATAAAGGCACTCTGCATAAATTCCTCAGCGCCCTTGTCGGACAGCATATGGACAACGGCACTGAAGTGAATCACATTAACGCCGTGTCTGTAGCCAAGGAAGTGTTCAAACTCTTCCACTGGCTGATAACCATCGGCACCCCTGATGGCTTTCATGTAGTTTTGAAGTTCAACCTTACTGATCAGACCGTCTCGCAGCAAAGCGATGATCTTGTTACCATTGCCAGAACCGGCAGTGAAGTATTTCTGGAAAGTTGTCAGATCCTTTGATTCATGTTCGACGAAATGAATGGCTCTTTTGCCCATACCGCGTATTTCACCGTCGTATTGTTGAGCCCCGGTTGCCATCTCATTCCTGGCCCTGTACACCAGCTCCTGAACTTTTTTCAGGACATTCAGAGGCCGATCTTCCGTTGGCTCGAAAGGGCTGGGTGGGAAGGTCGTCTTCAGGCTCTTGAATACTTTCACAATCCGAATGGCCTGATCAAAGGTCAGATTGTCTCCAACCATTGCCTGCAAGAGAATCGGTGCAAATTCATCTTTAAAATCGAAAGTCGAAAAGAATGGTGTCGTAAGGAACGGTTCTGCATTACCGCTTTCTGCTGCTAATTCTGTCAGACCGATGGCTGCTTCCAGGGCTTGTTGCTTGAGAGGGTGTTGCTGTGTGAAGGCGTTCATAGCGGCCTGAACTTTTGTCTGTCTCGGTGTGTACTGGAAGGGATCATCGTTATTTTCGACAACTTTCTCTGCAATCCTCAGGTTATCCTTCATTCTCTCAATGCAGGCTTTCCTGATTTCAATCTCACCTTCCAGGCTGGCCTGTTCCTGATTCAGTTGCCGGATCTTGCCGACACTACCACCATCCCAGACCAGTTGTACCCGTTTGTATCTAAGGGCATTAATCCGGTCTTCAAGGGTGTCAGTAGAGTCTGGCTTAAGACCCGCGGCTTCCTCAGTGGCTTCAAGAAGCGCGTCATGATCCGCCAAGTCCTGTTTTGCTTTGGAAACAGCTTCACTTTTACGTCTCAGGGCTAAAGCCAGCTGAGCCATTTCGTACCTGGGTACTGCTTCAGACGGCCCAACGGTGATTCTAAAATCGATCATTTCCCGTTCTTTACGAACCAGATTCGTTCGTGCATGATCCTCCTGAGCCCTTGCATCGTTTACATCCATCACTTTCTTGTCATGCACACGCAGGAATTTCCTGACCTGAATGTACTCTTTCGTGGCAAAACGCTGTTTACCCCGGACTTCATGGGTTTCGTCCTGATCATGACTCTCTGAATAGGCTTTATTGGCAATAAAGTGATCAGCTTCTTCCAGTAAACCGAGGTCACCATTTATCTGAATATTCAGTGCTTTTGTGGCTTTCCCAAGGACTTCATCCCGTTTTTCTGCGCTGCATGTCCGCAGGAAATGTTTGATGTCGTCTACTCGATCTTTAAAGGTTTGCTCATCACCTGCAGCCAGACCCAACTCGTTCTGAAGTTGTTTAATGCCCTGTTTGAGAGGTGTTTCCTCTTCATCCGAAGTATGTTGGAGGTCCGCACGGCTCACCAAAAATGCCACCTGCTTGTCACGAAGCGTGTTCAGCTTGCGTTGAACACCTGTCAGCTCACTTTCAGCTTCTTCTATTGCCCGCCTGACAGTGACTACCTCACGATCATAGACGTATCGGGGTTTGGGGCCCAGGCGAGCTATTTGTCTGTCAAGCTCATTTTCAATGGCCGTGATATGCTCGTTAACGTCAGCAAAACCTGTTTTTAAAACTTCTTCATCCAGCTGTTGAAGTCTTTTGTTAATGAGAATGTTTTGGTCTTCGATAGTGGCGTCATCTTTATAGTCCTGAATGTTGAGTTGATGAGCTATCTCATTGTTTCTGATTCTTTTGACATCTTCATTGCCACAGACTTCCTCTACTTCTTCCATTAATGCCCAAATTTGGTTGTAAAGAACATACTTGTTGTCAGACAGGGGGGCATCGTTTTCAAATTTTACCCCCAGATCATTGGCCAGCCTGGCAAGAAAAGCCCTGCCTCTTTCTTTTGCCTTATATCTTACAATGGAGTAGATCTGCAGCTCTTCCTCTATATCTTTAAGCAACTCTGTATTTTGTCTTATGACTTGCCCATCCGCATCTTCGACATAAAAGGTAAGACGCCTCTGAAGCTTCTCGTATTTTACTGCCCATTTTTGGCTCGCAGCTGTGATGTCTTCTTTCCAGAGAGTTTGTCCTATCGTATCCAGCATGGATTCTGAGACTTCATTGTTGTCAAATTTTGTACGAATCCTGCCAAGTCTTGTTGCTTTGTCATCACCTTCATTGACATTGATCTCGAGTATTTTTTCTACGGTTTTCAGTATCTCCAGCGCTTCTCTCTCTACTCGCAGTCTGGTTTTTATGAGGTATGTCTGAATTTCTTTAGAAATGGCTTCACGACGGTAATACACATCGTCCTCTCCATTTAAGTCATCAATCTTCAGGACTTTTTCCACAGCAGCCAGTTTCTCAAGTACTTCAGGTCTGGCTTTGGGGTGGTCTGGTGTTCTGATGTCTTCCAGCTCTTCTTCCAGCTCTTTAAGTTTGTAGAGCTTGTAATAGACTGTTGATTCCAGGGTGGCACGGTCTTCCAGTAGGGTGTTTTCACGTAGATCAATACCAAGAACCGCTGCCACAGCCCTTTTTCTGGTCCTGGTGTAAGAATTCTCTATTTCGCGCTGATCGTCCATTTTATACAGTTGCTGACGCATAAGTTGCTCTTGAGCACTCATTGTCTTAATTTTTTGAATCAGTTGTTCTTCTTGAGCATCAATATCTGCATTGCTATCAACACCCTGAGGGTTTAAATGAGCGGCAATGGTTGCATAGCGGGCTTTGATTGCAGCGTCTGTTCTGGTGCTTTGTTGCTGAAGATGCGTTTGAACGGACCGAAAGCGGGCACCCAGATCATTTTCATTATCTGGAATAATACCGATTTGACCTTCAATAACGGCCAGATTTGTTTTTACAGTGTCTTCCTCAGGCAGTCCCGGTGCGGCAACGGCTGTTAAGATTTCATTAAGTCTCTCCCGGGTGCGTGTGGCTTGTTCTTCTGGTGGCAGGGTATCATCCCAGTCATCTATGCTAAGCATTGTTGCTCTTTCAGAATTGTAAACCTTTCTGGCATCACGAAGTTGTTGTGCCAGGGCTGGAATTCGTTTGCTTTCCTGCTGAAGTGCCTGTTCCCGGTTTTCCAGCGCTTCCATTTCGGCACGAAGCTTTAAAAGCTCATCCCCGATTCGTTGGCTTATTTGTTGTGCTTTGAGTTTTTCCTCTTCACTGGTAACCTCTGCACCCGTTGTGTGCTGCAACTTATTTCTAATCTGGAGGATTATGGCTTCTTTTGTCTGTAGCTCCTCCAGGCTTTTATACATTTCAGGCAGCTGCCTGGTCATGTCGCTAATCACTTTGGCAGAAAACTCTTCGTCGACCCCGGGAGGACCGACCTGCGTTTCGCTGATAATGTTGACAACAGAACTTAACGTCCGAATAAAGCGTTGATTAGTCAGAAGATTTCTAATTACGGGTTTGAAGCCGAAGTGTTTTTCGAGTTGAAACTGTAACCAGGCTGGTGTGATGACAGACCAGGCAGCTTTGATGTGTGCAAATGTGAATTCAAATTGATAGGCATTATCCGGAGTAGCACTGGTCAATGCCTGCCGGAGATATTCATAGTATGCAAGCCTCGCCAGTGGATAGGTTTTAAATTCAGTTTTGTACTGTTCGTAATGTGCCGCTGATTCCTCCAGCAGTGCCATCTGCCTGCTGCGAATAACGTACTGATAGATCATGGTATCGTAGCTATTAACCTGTGTTTTTAGTGCATCAACGGGGTAATTACTCTCAGCTTTTTCCAGGAATTTATGGAGGTTTTCTATAAAGGCGATATCGTTCGGATACTGCATATGACCATGGAAAACAATAACCTCCCCCGGAGCTTCGGTTACTTCCAGCTTTGGATAGCCCACAGGCACGGAGTAAGCCCGCGTGTCATCTTCGACGTGTACAACATATCCAATGGGTTTGCTGTGTTTTAACAGTTCATTAAGCGCCTGCTGTTGTAAATCCTTTCTCAGGACATGAACCTGAAAATAGGCAGAGGTGGCTGCTGCCAGGAGAGCCTCATCATTGACGAAAAGTGATTGACCCAGACGTTTCAGTTCAGGAGGCTGATCCCCCCCGGAGATGAGACGCATGAAGGTACGCCCATCCACTTCAGCTTGTTCTATTTCAATGGTGGCAAGGGCAACATAGTGATCACGGGTCCCGAGTTTTCCTGCTCTTTCATTAGCACCTTCGAGCACCTCGTTCAGTTGTGCGGGTCTGGCGATTTTTGTCAACGGTTCCAGTGGTTCGGTGCTATCCATTTGATCAAGCACAGCCTCAACCGAATCCTGATCGGTCATTCCGGCCCTGACTTCAATGATCAGTTTTTCTTCTTCAAGGTTATGGGTGAACCTGAAGACGTCCTCATCACCCACCTTCAGGATTTTGGTGTATTTCTGAGCAACGTCATTCTCGTCCGTTTCAAACAGATCAACAATGGAAACGTCGGCGTCGATGCCGGAAAGAATGTCTGTGAAAGAAGGAATGAAATATGCACTGAATCGAGTCCGATCAGGGTAGGTAGTGGTAAAGGATTTAGGTATTGGCTGCTGGTCATCGTCTAAAGTTGGCTTGACTATGACCTCACTCCGGATCAGCTCCGCTTGCGCATTGTCCTGAATACCGACAAATTTTGTCTGAAGTCTGCGATTGGCCAGAGCCTGTGTACCAATGATGGAAGAACAGACTGCAATGGCCACTGCAAGGCTTAATGCGTTGGGGCGAGAATGTGTCATTCTACTTCCTCGGAATTGAGTGCTTTTATTGCCGTGAAAAGCGATTGCTACAGTAGACGAGGAAGCGACTTTTATTCGCTCATGGCTGTCAATCGCTCATGGCTGTTGCGATAAGCTGTTGAGAGAATTTAGTTCACAGTGGCAAAAGTTCAACGCCAGTAAAATTGAGTTGTTTTTTCAGGGAGGGGTTTCCTCTGGCGCTGCAATCCTTGACTCGAAGAATCTACCCAGAGCGTAAGAATAAGGAATACTTTCTGCGTGGGAGAATGACCATTTAGGTACATTGTCCCTGAAGTATTTCTCCCAGCCATGCTCGTA
>NZ_JAHHPR010000302.1:0-5398 GCF_024606255.1 Endozoicomonas sp. SESOKO3 | reverse complement strand
CAGGTCTGATTCAGACAGGCCAACAGCATGGGCATAAGGTGCCAGAGTATCCTGAGCATGGGTCAGGAATGCCAGAGTCCTGCGACCGTTATCAAAGGCAACATCGTCAAGAACGTAGTTGGCGATGAGCGCAGTAGCGTACTCTTGCATGCCGGCAACAGACTCTTTCATGCCTGCCGGGCCAGTGGCGGTCACGGTCACAGGAGTAAAGGCACTTTGCATGAATTCCTCAGTACCCTCGTCGGACAGCATCTGGACAACCTTCCTGAACTCAGGCACCTTGACGCCATGTTTATAACCAAGAAAGTGCTCAAATTCAGTCACTGTCTGATAACCATCGACACCTCTGACGGCCTTCATGTGGTGCTCAAGTTCAACCTTGCTGATCAGACCTTCACGCAGCAGAGCGATGATCCTGTTACCGCTGGCAGAACGGGCAGCGAAGTATTCCGGGAAGCTTTTCAGGTCCTTTGGTTCATACTCGACGTAGTGAATGCCTGCTTTGCCCATGCCGAGAATTTCGTCGTCGTATTCTTGTGCCCCTGTTGCTATCTCTTGCCTGGCGCGGTACGACAGAATCTGGACTTCTTTGAGAACTCTCGGAGGTTGAGATTCCGATGAGGATGTCCTCAGGCTTTTGAAAATTTCCACAATCCGACTGGCCTGATCAAACCTCAGATGGTTTCCGGCCAGTGCCCGCATGCGAATCGGTGCAAATTCATCGTCAAAATCGAAAGTCGTCAGCAATGGTATGGCCTTACCGCTTTCTCTTGCAACTACTGTCAGTCCAATTGCAGCGTCCAGGGCTTGCTTTTTAAGAGGGTGCTGCTGTGTGAATTTTTGGATAGCGTTCAGAACTTTTGCCTGTTTCGGCGTGTATTGGAAGGGACCGCCGTCACTTTGGATGGCTTCCTCTGCAGCCTTCAGGACTATCTTCATTCTCTCAATGTATGCTTTCCTGCTTTTAATCTCATCTTGCAGATGAACCTGTTCCTGAATCAGTTTTCGGATCCTGCCGCCAAAACCATCATTCCCGCCCAATTGTAGCTGTTTGTTTCTCAGGGCATTAAGCCGTTGTTCGTGGGTGTCATTGGCGTCTGGTTTAAGACCCACGGCTTCTTCAGTGGCGTCAAGAGCCACGTTTTGAAATTCCGTCAGAGCGACTTCTGCTTTTGATACAGCATCACTTGTTTGCTCCAGGGCCAAATTCAGCCTGACCATTTCGTTTTCATATACGGTTTTAGCCTGCTTATCGTAGTCTTCAAAATCGATAACTTCCTGTTTTTTTCGATCCAGATTCTCTTGTAAATTTCTCTCTTCAAGCCTTGCAAGGGTCACTTCCATACTCTTCCTGTCGTGCTCACGCAAGAATTGTGCGATCTGAGTGTACTTTTTCCAGGTTAAAATCACTTCACCCAATGCTTCATCGGATTGGTTCTGAACATCAGAATTTGCGTAGGCTGCAATGGCAATAAAGTAATCAGATTCTTCCTTCAATCCGAGGTCACCAGTCCGGATGTTCAGATTTGATTTGGTTCTGATTTCCTCAAGGACTTCATCTCGTTTTTCTGCACTGCATTCCAGCAGGAAGTGCTTGATGTCCCTCATTCGCTCTTCAGGGGTTTGCTCATCAACTGCAGCCAGACCCAACCCGATCTGAACATCTTTCATTCCTTGATTGAGAGCTGTTTTTTCTTTATCCGAGATATGTCGGAGATCAGCACGGTTCAACGCCAATACTACGTTTTTGCCACGAAGAGTCTTCAATCTGTGATAAACACCCGCCAGTTCACTTTCAGCTTTTTTAATGGCTCGCCTGGCCATCGCGACATCACGATCAAGGGCGAATCGGGGCTTATGCCCCAGGCGAGCCATTTGCCTGTCCAGTTCATTTTCAATGGCTGCGATACGCTCATCAACCTCGGGCTGACCCGCTTTAAGCACTTCTACATCCAGATGTTCAAGTTTTTCCTCAATTAGACAGTTCTGCTCGTCTATACCGGCATGACTTTTATAGCCCTTAATCTTGAGTTGAACAGCAATTTGATTGTTTCTGATTCTCTTGGCACCTTCATCGTCATAAGTTTCGATTACTTCTTCCATTAATTCCCGAATTTTCTTTCTTAGAGCATGCTGCTGGTCGGACAGATTGGCATCGTCTGCAAACCCTATCTGCAGATCACCGGCCAGTTTAGCTATGAAGATTTTTCCTTTTTCTTTGGCAGCAGGATTTACATGAGGGTGGATATTTAGCGCCTTCTCCATAGCGGTAAGATAATGTGCCTGTCGTTCTCTGGCTCGCTGATCAGATTCTTCGACTATAAATTTGAGACGATCACGAATACCAAAGAGTATGATATCCACCCCCACCAGCCCCGCCTTCAGATCTCTTTCCAGATGCTTCTCCAGGTCTGGTCTGTCAGCTTCCCACCAGACGAAGTTTTCCATCTTACTCAGCTCGTCATTTGGAACATCACCGCTATCAAGCCTTGTAAGAACCCTTTCCAGTCTTGTTGCTTTGTCGTCCCCTTCATTGATTTCGATCTTGAGTATTGCTTCCAGGGATTGCAGTGTGAACCAGGCCTCTTCCTCTGATTGCTGCCTGGCTTCTCTGATATATAGTCGCATGTCTTCAGAAATGACCTGACGTTGAAAATACACATCGTCCTTTTCTCTAAGGTGACTCTTCCTCCCCAGAGCTTTTCCCGCAGCACGGAGTGTCTCAAGTACTTCAGGCATGGCTTTTGAATGGCATGGTATGCTGATGTCTTTCAGTTCTTCTTCCAATGCTGCATTCTTGAGAAGCGTGTTGTAAACCATTGACTTCAGGGCATTGAGGTCTTCTGTCGTGATGTCTTGATTCAGTTCACTCGAATCAGGGGCGGAAGTCGCTGCCAGCGCAGATTTTCTGGCCCTGGTGTAAGAACTCTTTATGTCCTCTTGTTCATTTATTGTTTGGCTCGGTTGCAGAAACCCTTCCTGATTGACCTGAGCTGCCTTCTGCTTCGTGTACTGCTGAATGGTCAGGGAACGGACTTTAGGCTCCTTGTCGATATCCGGGATCAGATCGAGCTGGTGTTGAATCTTGGCCAGGCGATTGTGGATTACAGCATCAATCCGTTCTGTCTGTTGTTGCAGCTGCTGTTGCAGGTAATGCAGGATGGACTGATAACGTGCATTGAGATCGTTTTCATTGTTTGGAGTAATATCGAGCTGCTTTTCAATGTCGGCCATTTTTGTTTTCACAGCTTCTTCCAGAGGCTGTTCTATTGCGGCATCTGTTACAGCAACCGATCTTTTGATTTCATGAATTCTCTTTATGATCAGTCTTGCTTGTTCTTCTGGTGGCTGGCTATCATCCCAGTAATCAATACCAAGCATCTCTGCCAGTTGTGTGTTGTAAACCATACCGGTTTCTTTTATGGCATCATGGAGGTGTTGTTGCAGATACTGGATTCGTTCGACTTTATACTGAAGTTTCTGTGACTGCTCTTCCAGTTTTTTCAGCACTTTACGAATCAGTACGAGGTCATCTTCAACTTGTTGCTTGAGCTCAAGTGCTCTGTGTTTTTTCTTTTCATTGGCAGTAGCTGTCTCCGATATAAGCTCTAATTGGTTTTTAACCCGGATGAGTTCGCTTTTTGTTGCGATGTGCTCTTGCAGCTGTCTTTCCCACTCAACCGTTTGTCTGGCCATGTTGCTCACAACTTTGGCAGCAAACTGTTCGTTGTGGTTAAAAACATCGAGCTGTGATTCGACGACGACGGGTATAAGATTCATAATACCTTTAACGAAATTCTGACTGATCAGAAGCTCTTTGAGTGCGGGTTTGAAACTGAAGTGTTTGGCGAGTTGAATCTGCAACCAGGTTGGCGTGATGACAGACGAAGCGGCTCTGACATGCTCTGGTGTGAATTCAAATTCGACTGCCTGAGCTGGAGTGGCAATGGACAATGCCAGCTGGAGACATTCGTAGTATGAAAGCGCAAGCACTGCCAATTTATCTTCGTCTGTAAGCGTTGTCGGTTGATCTTTGTTAACTCCGGCGTCGTGCCGCGCAGCAAACCCCTCCAGCAGTGCCATCTGCCTGCTCCGAATGGCGTACTGGTAGCTTTTGACCCTGTACTTTTTAACCCATGTTGCAGCAGGGGCGGGGGTATTAGTCTCAGCTTCTACCCAGAGTTTATAGAGGTTTTCTACAAAAGCGATATCATCGGGATTCGGCTTCTGGCCTCGGAAAACAATAACCTCCCCGGGAGCTTCTTTTACTTCCAGCTTTGGGTAACCTGCAGGCGCTGGATAAACCCGCGTGTCATCCTCGACGTGAACAACATAGCCGACAGGTTTGCTGTGTGCTAACAGATCATTAAGGGCCTGCTGTTGTAAATTTTCTTCCAGGACATGAACCTGCATATAGGCAGAAGTGGCTGCCGCCAGGAGAGCCTCATCATTGACAAAGAGTGATTGACCCAAACGTTGCAGTTCAGGGGGCTGATCGTCTAAAGCGATAAGACGCATGAAGGTACGCCCATTGACTTCAACCTTTTCAACTTCAATGGTGGCAAGAGCGACGTAGTGATCGTTTGTTCCGAGGTTTCCTGCTCTGTCGCTGGCAACTTCCAGCACAGTAGCCAGTTGCTCGGGGCTGGCGATTTTAGTAAATGGTTCTAGTGCCTGGATGCATAGTACTTGATAACGGATGGCCTCAACTGAATCCTGATCGGTCATTCCGTCTCTGACTTCAATAAGCAGTTCCTTTTCTTCAAGGTTATGGGTGAACCTGAAGACGCCCTCACCACCCACTTTCAGAACTTTGGTGTATTTCTGAGCAACGTTATCCTCGTCTGTTTCAAACTGATCAACAGTGGAAACGCCACCATGAATACTGTAGAGAACTTCTGTAAAGCTCGTAGAAGGAAGGTCATAGCCCTCACTTCTTCGAGGCTCATAAGGGTAAGTGGTTGTAGAGGATTTGGCTATTGGCTGTTCGTTAAGACCTAAAGTTGGCTGAAGCATGACCTCACTCTGGATAAACTCCGCATATCCATTGCCCGGAATAACGGCAGATTTTGTCTGCAGCCTGCGATCGGCCAGTGCCTGTGTACCAATGATGGAAGAGCTGATGGCAACTGCCACTGCAAGACATAATGCATTGGGACGAGCACTTGTCATTCTGTTACCTCAGAGCTGAGTACTTTTGTCACCGGAAAAAGTGATGTTCACACCAGACGAGTAAGCAACGGTTAATCGTCCATGGCTGTCAATTGGCTGTCCTGTCAGCACTGTTTTTCCACTCGTAGAAGGTGCCCAAAGTGTAAGAGTAAGGAATACTTTCTGCGTGGAAGAATGACCATTTAGGTACATTGTCCCTGAAGTATTTCTCCCAGCCATGCTCGTA
>NZ_JAHHPR010000301.1:0-1457 GCF_024606255.1 Endozoicomonas sp. SESOKO3 | reverse complement strand
GTGCTTCAAGACTGGCTTTTGCCGACAGGGCCCGTTATCTGGCTGACAGTGACTATGTTCCCGTGCCTGTCCAGGGACTTCTGAATAGTCAATATCTGGCAGACCGGGCTAAACAGCTTCAGTCAGATCAGGCCCTGAAGACCGTTAAAGCGGGTAAACCCACCTGGCAGCATGCTTCACTTCGGGCGGATGATCAGTCCATTGAACTGCCTTCTACCAGCCATATTTCCATTGTCGATGCCGAGGGTAATGCGCTGTCCATGACGACGACGATTGAAAACGGTTTCGGTTCCCGTTTGATGGTGGGCGGATTCCTGCTGAATAATGAAATGACTGACTTTTCTTTTGCCAGTCATGAGGATGGTACGCCCATTGCCAATCGTGTTGAACCTGGTAAAAGACCAAGGTCTTCTATGGCCCCCACGATTGTTATGGATAAAAAGGGTCAGCCTTATATGGTGATTGGCTCACCCGGCGGCAGTCGTATCATTAGTTATGTTGCCAAAACCCTGATAGCCCATATTGACTGGGGAATGGATATCCAGAAAGCCATTGCTCTGCCTCATAAGCTGAATCCGTCTGGCGTTTATGAGCTTGAGCAGGATACCGAAGCAGAGCGTCTGAAGCCTGCATTGGAAAAGCTCGGCTATTCCATCAAGGTGCGGGAACTCAACAGTGGCCTGCATGGCATTGTGATCACGGAAAAAGGCCTTGAGGGCGGTGCTGACCCCCGTCGTGAGGGGGTGGCGATGGGCATTTGAATGCTATTTGCAGCCATTATTGAGGCCAGGGCTAAACAAAAAAAAGCGTAGCCGGTATAAGACGTGTGCGGAACTGGTGAAATTTTGAATGGTATTACTCGACACCTACATTGATCCTCAATTCGCGTAAGACCCACCAAAACAGGTGGGGGATGTCAGCGAGGCTTGCGGAGAGCCAACCCGTGAACTACCTTTCCTCTGTCTCTTTTAGACTTACCTTGGAGCTTACGTGATGTTAGGTCTGCGGAGTCTGTGAGACTTGGGGAGTTTAGGGCTGGGCGCCCCCGGCTAGGCGCCCTCGCTTGTTCCCCGAGCAACAAACTGTGAAACAGGAGCCTGTTGGGTGACTAATTGGAATCGCCTGCCTGTTTAGTTACGCATCGTGCACGTCTGGCAAAGGTCATGATATGTTTGTAACTCTTATTCCACCAGTGTTTGGAGTTCTTGCACCATCAACATATTTTCGCCCACCCTATCTGGTCTGGGGCAATTATCCGATACAGAGTCAGCAGCAAATAAGTTTTTGTAACAGATTTGATTGGCTGGATCAGTGCTCCGGAATTTTTATTCACGGAATTAAATTTACAACGAGCGCGGGTGATGTTTTCTGGGGGTTTGATTCATACTTGTTCCGTGAGCATGTGCTACTGGATTGGCTAGTGAATATTATTCCATTAGCGTCCTTTTCTTATGGGT
>NZ_JAHHPR010000300.1:0-2099 GCF_024606255.1 Endozoicomonas sp. SESOKO3 | reverse complement strand
TCTCAGTAGTATTAATCGGCATTCCCTCATCCAGGGAAAGAGGTTTGCTCATTGTATACGACAAATATCAGGAGTAAGTCAGCGAGATCCACTATCTTGAAGTTTTTAAACTCAAAATACCTCAAGATGATGGAACCCGCTGATCTACTCATTAAGCAATTTAGAACCTGTCTGGAATAAGACGAGTGTCGACTGAATGTTCTTGCTTATCTTCTGCATAAACCCAGAGCAACCTTTATTCGAGGTAAACTTTCCGCTCCCCGGCAGGATGAAATTGTGAATACAGTGAAAGGGCTGGGGCTTGTGTTATGAGCAACATTCAATTTCTGGAAGTTTTATCTATGCGAAATTTTAATGTTCTACTTGGCGCATTGCTGCAAATCCATACTTGGGTATTACTATTACTACTGCCCCTGGCTTCAGAAGCTACGGCAAACAATAACAAATATAAAGTATTTAAAACGCCAGCTGATTCTTCTGTCAGCTTTCAGATAGTTCAGGATAACGCCACTCATGTTATTTGCCTGGGAGCCCGTACCTCTCATGTTGAGCTATTTACCAGTATTAGCTGTCTGAAAAGGCTGAAAATTCATGAAGATTCAGGTGATGAAATTCATGTACTGTCAAACAGAGGTGAGGATTATGGAGGCATACGATTTGTCTCTGAAGAAGTAATAACAGGTTCAGAGGCTGGAAAGTTAACGACAGTTCTCTTGAGTTCTGCCGGTAGGCCAAACAATCGTTGGCCAAGAATTGACAAAGAAGATTATGTTTCAGATATACCAATATCGGTACAAAGTTATTCTCCATATACAGGTAATGATGAACGCAAACAGCATAGGGCAAATGACTGGCTGCTTAGTGGATGCCAGAATGAGCAATGCGCTTTACAAAACGATGACAACCTAAACTTGAGTGACGGTGAAGCTATTTTTCGGAACGAGAAATTGTTGTGTGTGAATGCGTCAGGGCACTGCAACATGGCAAGATCAGTAAAGAGAATTAACGATGGTTCATGCAAGTTGAAATGCTTCCAGTGTTTGGTCACTGATTCGGATGTTTGTATTGAAGGTTCTGGTAGTGGAACCTGTATCAACCAAAAAACACAGCAGATATGTGATTATGGTGCTTTTCGTAGAAAAAAAGGTGATATTGATTGCCCATGGGGTTACTGCTCAGTTATTAGTTGTCCGGCAGGTTATAATCCACCTGATTCTCCGGATACCTGCGAGTGTAAGGCTTTCTTTGGTTTTCGGGATCATTCGCTCCACCAAAAAAACTGCACCTCTTTGCACCCGGACAACTGTATTGATACCACTGGTAATTGTCCACAATGTCACGACGAAGATGATAACGATCACTTGATGGGTATACTTGTCGGTAGCTTGGCTGTTCTCTGTGTAGTGATTCCAACTACTTATTGTTTGTATAAAAATCGCCACCATTTCGGATATAAAAAATTAGGCAATTGAGGTTATTATGGTTTGCAATAGGTTTTCTCAGTTAATGTAACGCTGATACATAGACCTGTGACAGCAGTAACATTTTCCTGAATAAAAAAGCACGATTAATAAAGCGCGCTTTTATCAAAACAGAGAGCATTAGCATGATGAAAGCTAAGTCAAGTCACCAAAAAGACAGAATAAAAAATATCACTTTTTATTCTGTCTTGATTTGCAGTTGTATCAATCACTCAGCTTTTGCAGAAACTGATACTGAAGATGGAGTTTTATCCAATCTTGTGTACTTCCAGCCCCAAATTTACATTCCGGAGAAAGCTCAGCCTTGCCAAAGCATTCGTGTTTCAGATGACCCTATATTAACCTCGACAGCGTGTTACAAGAAAATATTTCATATGACGAGACAGGCACTACAGCGAAAGATATCTGCAACCTGCAAGGACGTGAAGAGCTGCTTTCAGAAATCAACTTACGTATTTGGGGCAAGGAACCTAACCCAGAGTAGCCCAACCAGATCCCCAGAAGCTTCCAAAAAATCTCAAGATGAGTAACCGCTTTTCACCACCCCGGTTGATATTTACCTAAAACCTGCCGTCAAAGAAATGGTGACTTGGGCTTAAGGAAGAGACACTGTACATG
>NZ_JAHHPR010000299.1:0-2061 GCF_024606255.1 Endozoicomonas sp. SESOKO3 | reverse complement strand
CCGTGTAATGGTCGGTGGATGATTCGGGGTAGATTATAAGAAGACTTGTACGTTTGAGCGAATAGGCATTAAAAAATCTTGCAATAAAATCTGAATCACAGGGAAAACGATCATTTTTTATTCAGTGTGAGACTCAGGCCCACACTAATGAGCATAAGCATCCCCAACGTGAATCGGGTTCTACAAACTAATACCATAGGGATGAAACCTGTTCATGGTTTCATTTCGCTGTGCTGCTGGCAAACCAGCCTTGATGCGTTTCCGGACTTTGCCGGTCCACAGTCTAGTCGGTGATGTTCGTCTTACAGACCCCACTTTTCTAGTTAATGACCGTGAAGATTCTGATCTTTGTGCCTGTTATGAAGTTTGGCTTGTAGTGCAAAATTGGAACACAAAAATTTTTTTAACACAGTGCGCTGCAAGGTTTAAAATAAGCATCTTTAAGACTATTTAATTCAGGGGTAGTAATGGAACCGTACAAGCAGTAGTTTGGCAAGGATTACCCACTGGGCATCCGTATTCCGGTCTACTTCAAAGACCAGTCGTACCGTAACGATACCGGCCCTTCCTTCGTGTACGTGCAGGGGCACAAAATTCTGAAAATCTGCGTGCTTCCCGAAGACCCTCGACACCGGGAAATTGACGACAGCCTGCGTTACTCTCTGATGGAAATGAAAACGTCACAAGATGATGATTATCAGGAGTTTGTAGACGTGCGATTTGAGGCAGAGTCGCCAGAAGAGTTTGAACAGGTCATTTTTGATGAGCCAAAACTGAAGCAGTGGTTAGTAGGTTAGGCGTAGCTGCTTGAAAACAAGTTCCGCTTTGCCTGCAAACATTAATTTGTCTTATAGAAATACAAGGAATTTTTTTGAGTAAGAAGTTGTTCTTGATTCTGGGTAACGGATTCACCATAGATTTCCTGAAACATATTGGTCGATTTGATGATATAGACGTAATAAATTTGTTTCGAAGAGGCACCGAGGTTCCTTGGCCAGCAACAGGAATGCCGGGCTTCCTGTCTTTTAAACACTGTCCGAACTTATGGAACCTAGGGGCCAGACCAAACATGAGTGCCAGGGACGCAATGGATCTGATCGAGGACATTATCACGTGCGTAAACGTCTATGCATCAAAGAAGAAGCCTGATGAGGTTGGCCTAGGTGACCGACCTAACGATATCTATATCCACGCCTACAAGGAATTCATCCAATATATTAAGCACTTGTTTGTTTTTTATAACAAACAAGTGCCAGAAATACCGGACTCAGCTCAGAGCTGGCCTTGGCTTGAGTTTATAAGGCATGCCAGTCAGTCAGATAGCTATAGCGAAATAGTGGTCGTCACATACAATTACGACGTATGGCTAGAGCGCCTTCTAGACCGATTCAAGATACCCTACAAAGTTGGGCTTGTGGGTGACAGAGTGGAAAATGCAAGGATAAAAATACTCAAGCCTCATGGCTCAATTAGTTTTCTTCATGAGAGCAAATCTGCCAGAGACTCTTATGGAATAAAGTACGACCGTGAGCTTCAGGATGGTTCGACAGAGGAATTTTCGGTTGCTTATGATGGCCTGGATGATAATCACCTTATTACAGCCCTGATTCCCCCAGCAGGTGACTCAGAGCGTTTTCGTCACACGTGGTCTTTTCCTATTAGAGCTGAAGCAAAGCTCAAGGCTGATAGGCTAGACAAGGATGACGAAATGATTATTTGTGGCTTGTCTTACTGGCACGTAGACAGGTCTGAGCTTGACGAGCTGTTTACGGGCTGTGACCCCTTACTCGACGTGACCATGATAAACCCTAACCCTCAAAGAACAATCAATGCTGTTCTGACAAGTATATTCAGTAATTTTGTTACATATTCCAGTTCTGAGACTCTCAAGGAGAAGATGAAATGTCAGTCAGCCTGATGCGAGAAACGAACACGATCACGGTGGCTAACTTCTGGGAGAGCTACTTACTGAACAAATATAATTTTGCCCCTGCTTACCAAAGGGACAGTGTTTGGAGCGACGAAAAACAGTCATTTTTCATTGATAGCTTGCTTAAAAAC
>NZ_JAHHPR010000298.1:0-1295 GCF_024606255.1 Endozoicomonas sp. SESOKO3 | reverse complement strand
GTTTTGCTTTTACAGCTTCCTCATCAAGCAGACCTGCTCCAGTAAAGGTTGCGGCGACCGCTCTGTTCATGTCATTAATTTTTTCTGAGAGGCGTCTGGCTTGCTCATCCAGTGGCTGGGTATCATCCCAGTCATCTATGCCAAGTTGTATTGCCAGTTCAGAGTTGTAAACCTTTCTGGATTCTTTTCTGGCATCACGAATCTTTTGTTCCAGCGCAGGAATTCGTTGGGCTTCCTGCTGGAGTGTTTGTGTCTGGCTATGCAATACTTCGTGTATGTTACGAAGCTGAGCAAGTTCATCCTCAACTTGTAGCCTGATTTGTTGTGCTCTTAATTTTTTCTTTTCACTGGCAATGGCTTTATCCACTGTGAGCCGCAATTGACTTTTAAGCTGTATGAGTTTGGCTTCTTTTATCTGTAGCTCTTCCTGCGTGCTTTCGATCTCAATCAATTGTCTGGCCATGTCGCTTAAAACCTGGTTAGCGAACTCTTCGTTTTTGTATAAAAATTCGGTCTGTAATTCGGAGGAAACGGGTATAATGCTGAGAATACTCCGAATAAAATGCGGGTTAGTGAGAAGACCTTTAATTACGGGTTTGAAGCTGAAGTGTTTTGCGAGTTGAACCTGCAACCAGATTGGTGTGATGAATAACGAAGCGACTCTGATGTGTTCCAGTGAGAACTCAAATTCATGGACATGATCTGTTGGAGTAGCACTGGTCAATGCCTGTTGGAGAGACTCATAGAAATCAAGCGAAAACATCACCGTTTGATCTTCTTGTGCACGTTTCCTCGCCTCATTTTCGCCAATGACAGCTTCTCCGGCTTCGTACCGCGCATCCCACTCTTCCAGCACTGCCATCTGCCTGCTTCGAATGGCGTACTGGTAGCTTTCGATCTTAAGGTTTTTAACCTTTGTTGTTACTGCAAGAGCGTGGTTATTACCCTCAGCTTCTTGCCAGAGTGTATAGAGGGTTTCTACAAAGGCGATATCCGCAGAGTTCTGCTTCTGACCATGAAAAACAATAATCTCTCCCGGAGCCTCAGTCACTTCCAGTTTTGGATAACCGGTGGGCACAGGGTAAGTCTGCCTGTTATCCTCAATGTGTACTACATATCCGACGGGTTTATGGTATGACAACAGTTTATTCAGAGCTTCCTGCTGTAAATTTCCTTTCAGTACATGAACCTGCATATAGGCAGAGGTGGCGGCTGCCAGCAGAACCTCATCATTGACAAAGAGCGACTGACCCAGACGTTTAAGTTCAGGAGGCTGATCCCTTCCTGAGATAAGA
>NZ_JAHHPR010000030.1:0-2719 GCF_024606255.1 Endozoicomonas sp. SESOKO3 | reverse complement strand
CAACAGCAGAACCCGCAAAACGCTGGTCAACAAAACCAGGAGCAAGCATCCTCTTCTGAATCCCGGTCTGGCGAACAGCAACAGGAAGATCAGAAAGAGCATTCTCTCTCTGGTGAACAGGATCAAAAGTCTGAACAACGGAAGCCAGCAGAGAACCAAGAGCTGCAAAAGGCCCAGACTGGAGAACCTGAAAAACAGGGCGATCAGAAGCAACAGGCACTGGGTTCTCTTGAACAACAGCAAACCACCAGCCCGGATCAGCAGGCCATTGAAAACTGGTTAAAAACCATACCAGACGACCCCGGTGGTCTACTTAGGCGAAAATTCCTTCAGCAACAACAGAGAGAGCAAAAAAGACAACAGGAGCAGTCATGGTGAACTCGATCTTTTCCAAACTCAGTAAAATACTGGTCCTGATGACAGGATTAATTCTTTCTGTCCAGGCGATGGTTGCCCTGACCGCCTCTGTTGACCGGACTCATCTGGCAGGATACGAAACTCTGGAACTCACACTCAGAACCGATAGTGACACCAGTGCTGCCCCTGATTTGTCACCTCTGGAAAATGACTTTGACATACTGGGGACTCGACAAAGTCGCCAGATTCGCATCATTAATGGCAGAAACGAATCCTGGCGAGACTGGGTCGTCACCCTTTCCCCTAAAAAATCCGGCCGTTTGCTGATACCCAGCCTGCAGCTGGATGGCATGACTTCTAAAGCTATCCGATTGGAAGTATCTGACACGCCCACTGAACAGAAAGCCGGACCGGGGGGTATTGACCCGGTTTTCATTCGCACCGAGGTCAGTGACGAAAAACCATATGTTCAGCAAGAGGTGATCCTGACCCTGAAGATTTACTACCGGGTCCAGCTTTACGACGACCGTCGACTTTCACCTCTGAATATTGATGGTGCTATTGTGCAGCAACTGGGTGAAACCCGAAATTATGAGACAGTTCTGGACGGAACCCGGTACGGTGTCTTTGAGCTGAATTTCTCGATTCATCCTCAAAAACCAGGTTCGGTGGACATTCCCGGCCTTACCTTTTCAGCCACCATGCCTGACGACCGCCGGGACAGTTTTGGCAGTATTTTTTCAATGAGTGGCAAACCCGTTGCGGCTCGATCTGCCGAAATCACCCTCAACGTCCGGCCACAACCAGAGAGCTTTAAAGGTTCGGTCTGGCTGCCTGCACGAAAACTGACCCTGACCGATGGCTGGAGTGCACCATTGGACAAGATCAAGGTAGGCGACGCCATTACTCGAACCATCGTCGTAGAAGCTGAAGGACTCACGGGGGTCCAGCTGCCTGCTGTGACTATGCCTAAACTCGATGGCGTCAGTGCCTACACGGACAAGTCCACGTCCGACGATAAAGCGACTGACTCGGGTGTTATTGGCAGCCGAATAGAAGCCATCGCTCTGATTCCAACCCGTCCCGGAAAAATTGAACTCCCTCCGGTGCAGTATCAATGGTTTGATACCGATGCCCAGACCGAGAAAGTCGCTACGATTCCTGCCAAAACCATTACCGTGCATCCTTCAGAAAACCCTGAAGTACTGACAACAACCCCTGAGATTCCAGTCCAAACCACCGAAAAGACTGAAGAAACAGTCTGTCCACCTGCTATTGCTAATATCACTACCCAGAGGCCCTTCTGGCTATGGCCTTCATTATCTGCCCTGTTTGGATTACTCTGGCTGATCACTTTATTGGTTTTGTGGCGATGCAGGTCTTCTCAAAAGCCAGCGGTTGAGTCTTCTGACATTCCTAAATCCCAGGGATTCAGTGAGAAAGAAGCCTGGCAAGAGTTTGAAAGCGCCTGCAATACCGAAGACCTCAATCAGATCCGCGGATGCTTTGTTAAATGGGTGCAAACTCTGTCTGGCAATTCAAGATTGACGACTATGGATAGGTGTTTGAAAAAACTCAACAGTGATCCATTGGTGACTTCATTCAATCGGCTTGAAGCCAACCTCTATTCCGGCCATGAACAAAAGCTCGATACAAAGGCACTGATATCACTGTGTAAACAACTGCGCAAAGAGCAAAAGAACGGTGAATCAAGCCATCAAAACGGTCTTAACAGCCTCTATCCGGATTAAAACTCATCGGAGGCTCTCAGGAGCCTCACTATTTAACTTTCTACACCTCTCACTGACTGCCATGCTAAAAAAGCTCTTCCTGCATATTCTGGTCAGCTTGAGCACCTGGACTAAAAATAAGACTGTGCTCCCCTTCGATTAGCAAGGATGTTCAAAATTAATGCGTTATAATGGCGCCCCTTTTATTTGCCACGGCAAACAATCATTATTTCATCCGTAGTTTATTAACTCGCACTTTATCATTGCTACTGATGGTCAATATATGGTGTCCATCGGCGCTGAAGATGGCTGATTTGATCTTACGTTTATGGACAATGATGGCTTTTTCGACCCATGCCCCATGACTCTCCTGACCAATGATTCTCGCATTACCATCCTTACTGACGGTCAACACAAGGCAGCCGTCGTTGCTGAACGTGGCTGATTTGACGCGACGATTATGGGAAATAGTGGCTCTCTCTACCCATGATCCTCCAGTCTTAAGACCATAGATTTTCGCCGTGCCATCCTTGCTGGCGGTCACCACATGGCGACCATCGGGACTGAAGGTGGCTGATTTGACTGGACCTGTATGGAGAATGGAGGCTTGTTTAGCATGGCAGACAGTGAGA
>NZ_JAHHPR010000297.1:0-2284 GCF_024606255.1 Endozoicomonas sp. SESOKO3 | reverse complement strand
TTCTCCTCACAAAACCGAATTTTCGTCCTCAATTTTCTGCCGTCCTCGCTACGGGGTCGCCAAGACGGGGTCGCCTGGATGGGCGCTATTCTCTATTTTATTGACAGGCTTCTTCCAGCATCGCCACAGCCGGGAGCTTCTTGCCTTCTACAAACTCCAGGAAGGCACCGCCGCCCGTAGAAATGTAAGATACTCGGTCTTTAATTCCGTACTTGTCGATTGCGGCCAGAGTATCACCTCCACCGGCGATAGAGAAAGCGTCAGACTCGGCAATAGCCAGAGACATGGAGCGAGTGCCTTCACCAAATTGGTCAAATTCAAAGACACCCACAGGGCCATTCCAAAGAATGGTTTTAGAGGACTTCAGAACTTCATTGAACAGTTTCCGGGTTTGGGGGCCTACGTCTAAGATCATGTCGTCGTCTTCTACTTCTGATACCCGTTTAACGACAGCGGTTTCATTTTCATCAAATTTCTTACCGCAGATTACATCTACAGGCATAGGTACGTTAACCTTTTCCATCAGTGCCCTGGCATTGGGGATCAGATCTTCTTCGTAAAGGGATTTACCGACATTGTGACCGGCAGCAGCGAGAAAGGTGTTGGCGATACCGCCGCCCACGATCAACTGATCGCAGACGTCAGACAGGGATTCCAACACCGTCAGTTTGGTGGAAACTTTGGAACCACCGACGATGGCACACATAGGACGCTCAGGATTTCCCAGCGCTTTACCCAGTGCCTCCAGCTCACCCGCCAGCAACGGGCCTGCACAGGCAATTTCAGCAAATTTACCCACGCCGTGAGTCGATGCCTGAGCACGGTGAGCGGTACCGAATGCATCCATTACATAGACATCGCACAGGGCTGCCATTTTTTTAGACAGTGCTTCGTCGTCCTTCTTTTCACCCTTATTGAAACGTACGTTCTCAAGAATGACCAGTTCACCGTCGGCAACGTCAAAACCACCGTCAACCCAGTCTTTGATCAGGCGTACTTCTCTGCCCAACAACTCGCCAATGTAGTCCGCAACGGGTCTTAGGGAGAACTGCTCGTCGTACTCACCTTCAGTCGGGCGACCCAGATGTGAGGTTGCCATGACTTTGGCACCTGATTCCAGAGCGCGCTTAATGGTGGGCAGAGAAGCGAGGATTCGTGCATCGCTGGTGACTTTGCCGTCTTTGACTGGAACGTTGAGGTCTTCACGGATCAGGACCCGTTTGCCAGTCAGATTCAGGTCGGTCATTTTCAATACGTTCATCAGGGTCTCTCCCTACGCACGGGTTCAATAAAGTTCGACTGCTGTCAGGAAGAGACAGCAGTGCCAAGGGGTAGAATTGGCATGGACAATAGCACAAAAAAATCACACCCGGTACGTACTCTTGGCCAGATATGACGTCAACCAACAGGGTTTTCAGGCGTTGACGCAGGGCAAAAAAAACTCCATTGAAATATCATTGATCAACAGAGTTGGAAGGAAGGTATAACAGAATTGAACAGGTCTCACGAGGGCTGCTTAAAGCAGCCCCTCAGCAGAGTTTTACTGATTACAGACCCGCCGCGGCTCTCAGGATGTCAGCCTTATCGGTGCGTTCCCAGGAAAATGCTTCCTCTTCACGACCGAAGTGACCGTATGCTGCAGTAGCCTGATAAATTGGACGCTTCAGATCCAGCATGTCGATCAGACCTTTCGGACGCAGATCGAAATACTCATGAACCAGCTCTTCAATTCTGGCATCAGCAATCTTGCCAGTGCCGAAAGTATCAATAGCGATAGACGTTGGCTCCGCGACACCAATCGCATAAGACACCTGAATCTCGCACTTGTCAGCCAGACCGGCAGCCACGACGTTTTTGGCCACGTAGCGACCTGCGTAAGCAGCGGAACGGTCAACCTTTGAAGGATCCTTGCCGGAGAAGGCTCCGCCACCGTGACGAGCCATACCACCGTAAGTATCTACAATGATTTTGCGCCCCGTTAGACCACAGTCACCCACTGGGCCACCAATCACGAAAATACCGGTTGGGTTGATGTGGTAACGGGTGTCTTCATGAAGCCATTGTGCAGGCAGAACCGGCTTGATGACTTTTTCCAGAATTTCTTTTTGCAGCTCTTCCTGAGAGATGTCAGGATGGTGCTGTGTTGAGAGAACCACGGCATCCACACTCTGCACTTTGCCTTCGCTGTCGTAACGCATCGTGACCTGGCTTTTGGCATCCGGACGCAACCAGGGCAGAGTACCATTTTTACGCAGCTCGGCCTGACGCTTAACCAGCTCGTGAG
>NZ_JAHHPR010000002.1:0-2728 GCF_024606255.1 Endozoicomonas sp. SESOKO3 | reverse complement strand
ACTTGAAAGCAGACGAAGCAAAAGTTGCACTCTGTTTTGCGTGTCTCTTCTTGAAGGTCGGGTACTTAGCCCTACCTTCCCAAAAGTTCTTGAAGGAGGTTTGTTGATGGCGCAGTGATTGCTGAATGGGTACTGAAGAAACATCGTTTAGCCACTGATATTCAGGGTTCTTTTTCAGTTCGGTAAGCTGCTTTGATGCTGCGTTGTAATTAACACTGTTGCCGTTCTTGTAGTACTCGTCGGTACGCCAGCGAAGAATATGGTTGTAGACAAAACGTACGCAGCCGAAAGTTTGGGCAAGTAGCTGTTCTTGCTCAAACGTTGGATAGAATCGGTATTTGTAAGCTCGTTTAGTCATTTTTACAAACATATTATCTTTTGTGTAAGGATTCAAGCTTTTGCCAGTCCTATCGGACTGGTCGCTATCTATCTCCACCCAAGCTCTGCGAGCTATGGATGGAGTATTCCGCGAGAATTGATAAAAAAGTTCCAGCCGTCGGGGGAGAGACGACTGGAGCGATAAGCTCCGCCACAAAAAGGCAGAGTGTTCGCAGTCACTCAACACACAAGGAGTGCTGTGAGAGAAAATGGCAGCCTTAAGACACTCGTCCAATGCCTGGCTTTCTTTGAGGCAAAAAAAAACCAGTTACCGAAGGGGGGGGGTGGTAACTGGTTCATTGCAGGCTACGTCGGGGAACACAGCACTGCTTTTATTGCCAACACTCAACACACAAGGAGTTTGCAGAAAGGATTTTTTCCTCTCTACATATATTGAGACAACAGAATCTGAAAAAAGTTCCCGAAAGATGAATTTTTTTTTGTTTTTTTTCTGGCAGGTATCCAGGAAAAAAAACCGGCGACCAAGGGGGACGGTCACCGGTTTATTGCACACTGTGCCGGGGCACAGCACTGCTATTATTGCCAACACTCAACACACAAGGAGTTTGCAGGAGGTTTTTTCCTCGCTACATATATTGAGACAACAGAATCTGAAAAAAGTTCCCAATGATGTGAAAAAAATACAAAATTCTTAAGCATCATGAAATTTTCAGGGAGACGATTATCATCAGAGAAGCTTCAGTGAGCTTCATCCCAGTTGTATCCATTGCCCGCTTCAACCAGCAAGGGCACATTCAGCTCTGCGGCTTGGGACATCTTCTCTACGATGCAGTCTTTTACGACCTCAAGCTGATCTTCCGCAACTTCCAGCACCAGCTCATCGTGCACTTGCATAATCATTCTGGCATCCAGATCACTCTTTAAAAGCCACTGATCCACTCGGGCCATCGCTTTTTTTATGATATCTGCAGCCGTTCCCTGCATTGGGGCGTTGATAGCAGTGCGCTCAGCTGCCTGACGACGCATACCATTGCGGGCATTGATTTCCGGAAGGTATAGCCTTCGCCCAAACAAAGTCTCAACATACCCTGTCTCTCTGGCAGACTCTTTCGTTCGATCCATATAGTGAAGAACACCTGGGTAACGATCGAAATAAAGATCGATGTACTCTTGTGCAGACTTTCTGGAAATACCCAGCTGTTTGGCCAATCCGAAAGAAGACATCCCGTAGATCAGACCAAAGTTAATCGCCTTGGCACTTCTGCGCTGATCAGAACTGACCTCTTCCAGTGCGACACTGAAGACTTCCGCAGCCGTGGCTTTGTGAATATCCAGACCCTGATCAAAGGCTTCCAGCAAACCGGCATCATTAGAAAGATGTGCCATGATTCTCAGCTCTATCTGTGAATAGTCAGCGGCAATCAACTGATACCCTTCAGGCGCGACAAAGGCCTGACGAACCCTGCGTCCTTCCTCGGTACGAATAGGAATGTTCTGAAGGTTTGGATCAGAGGAGGACAAACGACCTGTTGCTGTTACCGCCTGATGATAAGAAGTATGAATTCTTCCAGTGGCTGGATTGATCATCTGGGGCAACTTATCGGTGTAAGTCGACTTCAACTTGCTCAGGCCACGATGCTCAATCAGGAGCTTCGGCAGGGGATAATCCAATGCCAGCTCCTGAAGCACGTCTTCTGCGGTAGAAGGCTGTCCTTTAGGCGTTTTCTTGATGACCGGCAGACCCAATTTCTCAAACAAAATCGTCTGCAACTGCTTGGGAGATGCCAGGTTAAAAAGCTCTCCCGCTTCATCATGGGCCTGCTTTTCAAGCTCATGGAGACGCTTCCCAAGCTCCATACTCTGCTGTCCCAGCAGGCGGCCATCCACCTTGGCTCCCTGTCTTTCCATCCGCGACATAACGCCTACCAGTGGCATTTCTATGTCACGAAATACAGAGCACAGAGACTGCTCAAGCTCCAGCTGAGGCGAAATCGTTTCATGCAGTCTCAGGGTAATGTCGGCATCTTCTGCGGCGTAGGGTGCTGCTGTTTCAAGATCAATCTGGTTGAAGGTGAGCTGCTTTTTACCTTTGCCAGCAATCTCTTCAAAGGTGATGCATTGATGGTCGAGGTATTTCTGAGCCAGACTGTCCATATCATGGCGGGTAGCGGTTGAGTTCAACACATACGACTCAAGCATGGTATCCCAGTAGATACCTTCCAGACTGATATCATAGTTAGCCAGTACACTTTTATCGTATTTCAGGTTCTGGCCTACTTTTTTCCTGTCAGGATTCTCCAGCAACGGTTTAATCTGCTCCAGCACCCAGTTTCGATCCAGCTGATCGGGTGCACCAACATAGTCATGAGCTACTGGCACATAGGCTGCC
>NZ_JAHHPR010000296.1:0-1401 GCF_024606255.1 Endozoicomonas sp. SESOKO3 | reverse complement strand
ATCTGGCTCTGGCACGACTCTGGCAGCTAATGGGAAAAAACGAGCAGGCTGAAAAGCTGCTGTTGAACATGAGTGGCAGGCAGGTTTATGTTCGCCGTGCCAGATTCTGCACCTTTTGAAGAGCTATCGCTTCGGTGATTCGCCAGGCATCGTCAGCTCTAAACTTTTCTACCCTGCCGGGGTCAAGGGTTTTGGCTTTTTTGAACCATTCACTCCACACGTCTTCGCTGTAACGCATCATTCTGAGGCAGTGCGCTTTTTGCGAACAGGCACTTGCACTCAAGGGGTTTTTCTCCAATGCGGATTCCACATGCTCAAGTGCCTTTTTAAGGTTATCTTGTCCTGACCCAGGGTCACCCTCTGCTATCAGTCGGGTAGCCAGCCTGAAATAATGGATCGAGGTTAACAGCAGTGTATTGGCACTTTCCTGACAGCCGGTCATCATTTTCATAAATTTTGCTGTCCCGGCATGCAGACTCAGCAGTGCCAATTGACATTCGCTCGTTTGGTAGAGATCACAGCAACGCTGAATCAGTCTTTGGGCCCGTTTATTTTTATTCATCATCTGCCAGAGGCGTGCCAGGGCCAGATCAACATCGTGGTTCCCGCTGGGCCTGCACAGGTCTTCCTCATTGTCATCGGGCTGCTTGCCAATGATATTCAGCAACAGTTTTTCACACTGTTTATAGTCGCCCATTGCCTCCCAGACTCGCACCAGGGCCAAGTCAATCAGAAAGTGCCCACAGGGTTGGCACAGTATTTCTTCAGTGGCTTTGGGGGACTTGCCACTCATGTTCAGCAGCAGCTTTTCAGCCCGTTTATTCTCGCCCACTCTCTCCCAATATCTGGTCATAGTATGGTCTATGATAAAATCACCACAGGGTTTGCACAGCTCTTCTTCACTGGCGAGGGGAGACTTGCCTGCCACGTTTAATAGCAATTTTTCAGCCCATTTATATTTGCCCAGCATCTCCCAAACTCTTATCAGAGCCAGGTCAATATCCTTATTCCCGCATGATTTGCACAGGCGCTCTTCATTGTCATTGGGGTGCTTGTGACTCATGTTCAGCAGCAGTCTTTCTGCCCATTCATATTTCTTTATCTCATACCAGAGTCGTGCCAGAATCAGATCCAATTCATCATTTCCACAGGGCTGACACAAGATGGCTTCATTGAGGCCGAGATGCTTGCCAACCATGTTCAGCAGCAGTTTTTCAGCCAGGTGATATTTGTCCATGACCTCCCAATGCCGCACCAAAGTCATATCAATATCAAGATTCCAATAAGGCCTGCAAAGGATTTCTTCACTGGCATTGGGGTGCTTGCCACTCATGCTCAGCAGCAGTTTTTCAGCCTGCTCGTTTTTTCCCATTAGCTGCCAGAGTCGTGCCAGAGCCAGAT
>NZ_JAHHPR010000295.1:0-1499 GCF_024606255.1 Endozoicomonas sp. SESOKO3 | reverse complement strand
GTTCTCGGTGTTCACGGTTTGGTTAAACCCGTCTATGACCACTTCCATAGCAAGCTGCATGAACATCGCGCTGACCATGCAGCGAATCCATCAAAACCGCCTTCAACACCCCTTTCGGAAAGGAATGCCCGCCCCCTGCCCAAGCTCCCCAACAAAATGAGTGAGCAACCCGAAACGACCCGTTCAAAGCCCGCTGACACACCACTTGCAGTTAGAAACAGCACTCCGGAAACCCCATCAACTAAAGCCCTGTCCGTTCCTGAAATCATTGATGGCATAGACTATGGCAAATTTGATGATGATTCTGGTTTCTCACTCAGCAACTTCTCAGACGCCGTCCGGCAGCTCCCCACTTCGGATATCAAGGATTTAATATCAAAACTTAGCCAAAACCAAGACGATAGCTACAGCACAGTCAAGCAAGAAGTACGAGAAATTTATGCCGAAAGAAAAGTCACCGAAAAGATGAAAAACTTTAACGGTGACGTAAAGGGTTTAAAAGAAGAACTTGCCACACATTACGCAAAAGCCCCCATGCTCGCGGCTGCGATGGGCGCAGAGGTAGATCGTCAACTGAATATTCAGGAAAGCCCTGACTCCCGATCCCGCGAACTTAAAGAACTGACTCCGTCCTTGCAGGGTGTGTATGGCTCGAACAATGGGTCCCAACTGACATTTGGCTCTTATGAGGGAGCTCCACTTAAACTGGATCAGACATTCCCCTTCCAGCCTGACGACCCTGTCATTACAAAGCAATTCAGCGATATTCAAAAAGACAGCCCAGATATACAAAGTAAATTCGATCAAGACCCTGCTTTCAAAGCTCAAGCACAGCCAAAATTCAAAAACATCTTTCAGAGCGATAAAGGCAAAGCATTCGCACCGGGAGCTCCCTATCATGCCGCCAAAGTTGACCTGCCTGGTGGCAGCTTTATCGCCAGTCAGGGACCGGTTGAAAAGACAGAAACCAACTTCATTAAGATGCTGGCCCATCATCGTCCTGCCGTTTCAGTCTCTCTTGTTAACGCCAAGGAACTGCAAGATCCGAAAATTTCCGGGCAGAGAATTAATAAGTGTTCTATTGAAGTAGGCCCGAAGAATGTGGGTGAAGAAAAAGACTACGGCGGCGTTAAGGTTAGACTGGATGGGCAGTATTCGTTTGATAATGATAACGTCACCGTCAAACAATTCTCCGTGAATGGAGAAACACAGTTCAGGGTTTACGACAAAGGCTGGGCAGACCATTCTGCCGGCAACCCGGAAAGACTGGCAAAACTGTCGGTACTGGTTGAAAAGTTACGTCAGCACCCCTCTGTTGCAGCCAGGTCAGACAACCCCACTGTCGTCAACTGCAATGCGGGGGTCGGCAGAACCGGAACCTTCGTAACGATTGATAACAGCCTTAGGCAGTACCAAAAGACAGGAAAAGTTCCACAAGATTTCACTCAAACCATTGCTACCGCCCGTGAGGTCAGAAACAAATTCGTGCAAACAGCAGG
>NZ_JAHHPR010000294.1:0-4403 GCF_024606255.1 Endozoicomonas sp. SESOKO3 | reverse complement strand
GGAGTCACTTGTTCCGCACACCCGGAGAAATTTTTAAAGCGACAGCCCCCTGTCACCGGATCACAGGGGACATGTTCTGTCCAGGACATCTTGCGATGATCTGGCAGGAAGGCATTGTACTGGCTCCAGCCCCCCCCAGCTGATCCTGCTCAGCTGATAACCGGGTCGATCCGTAATCACAATCAACTCCTGATCAGAGCCGGTATAAAGTGACTCCAACCTGCGGCGAAAGTTATAATTGGCATTAAACAGATAAGCTACCGTGCTCTGCAAATGGCCGCCGATCACTGTACTCGGCGTCGAGTCGTACAGAACCCTCTCTCCTCCTTGCCAATCAGGCACCAGAACTACCGGAATTGACTTATTGAAGTCACTGGCAAAATAGGGATGCCATTGAATAAAGAGGTCCAGCCAGTTCTGACAGCGCACGCGGCTATTCAGATAATCGTCTTCAGATCCATGGAACGCCCTAATGGTTCTGCCGGCTGTATTAATGGCTTCACAGTTGCTCGCGATCAGGGACGAGTAGCGCAGAAAAGAAGAAGGCACATTTTCTCGTTCTATCGTAGAGAGACGCTTCCATCTCTGGTAATCCTTTTCGAGATGACTGAACAGGCTTTTCAGTCTCTGATCTGCGTCAAAGTGACTCCACCAGTGTTCTATGGCAGACAGCCTAAAGAATTTTGGTTCTTCTGGAAAACCGACCACTTTGCTGGCAACAATCCAACGGTCAGTTTGATAATTCAGCACGCCTACATATAAAGGGTGTGCAGGCCGTCTCGCAAATGCCCGTCTTTTACTGGCATAAAAAACGAATTCCTCTTCCTCAGAAAGATAGCACGATAGCCCTATTCCCAATCCTAACAAGCCTGCCATCATGCCCAGAGCTACAATAGTGTCGCTGCATGCTGTTCTCATCTTGGCCTGTAAATGAGTGTGCCCGGAAAGCGCAAAAGAAACAATGAGTATCTTTAAAATGCTTTGCCGTCCAATTCGGTATCTAACCATCAATGTGTCCAATGCGTCATTTATAATGCCGAACAGTATAGATAACTTTAGAGCAGCTGCTTTTAAAAAGAATAAGAGTTAGAAATGCTGCCCACATGATTAAGAGCAAAACATTCCCTGGGAATCAGCAAAAAATCCCGAATTTGGCGCTGTTATAGACGAACATTTACTTCGTTGCACCGAATTCAAAAGCTTCGATCAGATTCAGCTCAAATTGATTGTTTTTTGCCCGCCTTGAAACCACTTTATTTTTCGATGACCAGGATGTACCCAGAGACCAGGCGACGAGGGTCTCACCATGATGAAATATAAGAATCTGCTTTCCCGTGTCGGGATGACTCAGCAGGTAGGGAGTCACTTTCTCCTCACTCCCGGAAAAATTTTTGAAACGACATCCGCCAGCCATTGGATCACAAGGTGTATGTTCTAACCAGAAAGGCTCTGGCAGGAAGATGCTATAAAACCACGATGGCCAACGACTGACCCTGTTCAGTTGATAACTGGGTCGATCTGTTACCACAACTAACTCCTGATCAGAATTGCCATAGAGTGAACTCAACTTGCGAAAGTCATAATAGGCATTAAACAAGTAAGCGACACTGCCATGGAAATGGCCTCCGACCAGCCTGCTCAGCGTCGATTCGTCGGGGATGGCTTCCTTTCCTTCACGCCAGTCAGGCACCAGAACCACCGGGATTGACTTGTTGTAGCGACTGGCAAAATAGGCATGCCATTTAATAAAGTCACCCAGCCAGTTCTGACAGAGCATGCGGCTATTCAGGTAATCGCCTCCATGGAATGCCTTAAGGTTATTGTCAGCAGTATTACTATTAATCTGAATGGCTTCACAGTTGCTGGCGACCAGGGACGAGTAGTGCAGAAAATCAGAAGGTAAATCTTCTGATTTGGCCTGAGTGAGGCTCTTCCATCTTTGGTAATCCTTTTCAAGATGGTTGAACAGGTTCGTCACTTTCGGGTCCACTTGAAAAGGAAAGAGACTCCACCAGAATTCTACATCAGACAGCTTAACAAACCTTGGTCCCTCTGTTTCACCGATCAGTTTACTGGCAATAATCCATCGGTTAGGTCGATAATTCTCCACGCCCTGAAACATAGACTGGACTGGATAGCCCATAGCTGCCCGCCTTCTGGTAACAAAAGAGATAAAGTCATCTTCCATAGTAGAAGCATCCCACAATACCATAAACGTAAATACCGCCATGCTCAGACCTGCTACGGTGCATCTGAATGTTTTTGTGCCGGCCTGTAAATGACTGTGCCCAAGAAGCACAAAAAAAACGATGAGTATCTTTAAAATTCTATGCTGTCCAATTCGGTCTCTAACCATCGAAACGTCCAATGCCTGATTTATTCTGCAGACCAGTATAGATAACTTTAAAACCGCTGCTTTTAAAAAGGATAAGCGTTAGAAATGCTGCTCAAAAACAAGTTTCTGGAAATGAGCAGACCATCCCGATTTGAGAGCGGTTGTAGCCGACTGTTTACTGATTCTTTTGAGTCGTGTTCTGCTTCGATGTTAAGAGCTTACTGAACTGATGCCTCGACCTGCCGAAGGGTTTTGATCAACCTTGTGCATGATTATCTTAAGCCCATAATCCTGAACAATCGGCCAGATGCACGCTCATTTCATATTGGAAGAGGTCAGGAATGCATACTTATCTTGTTGTTAGGCTACTTTGCACATAGCTGGATAAAAATGTATGGATTTAACGATGAACAAAACCCTCTCCACGGTGTTTCTTTTGTTGTTGTTCCCGTTGTCTGTCATTTGCAAGGCCGAAAACTTAACAGGACGTTTTGTTGTCGAATTTGTGCCGGATCGTGGTTCAGTTTCTCCGGATCATATCTTTTCTATAAAGCCCGACCTGAATACATTGTCGGGCAGCTCGCCGGACATTGAGGGTACAAACGGTTTCAACGACCCGGATTTTCCGGCTGATGACAAACGACATGGACTTAATGGTTACGGATTAACAACAACCCTTATTGAGTCGATTTCGTGGCATTTGCTTTGTGCCACTCCGCTGCTGGTTGCTTATGAACTGGCTCTGACCACCAATGACACCTCTCCAGACTTCAAAACTTATTCCCGGCTAACTTTAGAAACGTTTATCGCTGTTGGCTCGCTGTTAAACAGCTATTGGAACCTCAATTCACCGATGTTTAACCCCATGGGACAACCAGAGGCGAATCAGGATCACCCGTTTGCGATCAACACCATGACGTTTGGTCCCAGAAATAACCCAAAACAAGGCCAGTCATCCAACTTATCCACCCAGCAAACCTCAGGGACAAACACCCAAGTTAAAGGCATTGTCACAAGTTACCCGCATTCTGACTCTGGCGGTGGTAGCGAAAACCCCGAACAACAACAGCAGCATACTTTCGGTTTCAATTGTTACGTAGATAACTGTCATGGCGTTTGTCGATTCCGACCACCACCCGTTAAAGAAGATCTGGTTGGAGCAGGTGAGTGCCCTATATGCTTTATGACGTTTAAAAATGTGACTGTTACCCCCTGTTGTTCGCAGCAAATTGACACAGACTGTTTACGAAAGGTGTTTTTGAGCCCTTCACAACTGTCAGCGAAAACCTGCCCATATTGCAGAGCAAGCCTGTATTTTTTAGCACAATCACCGGATTTTACAGCAAACGCAGGGGCACATCGGGACTTACGAGCTCCTCATAACGAGCCCTCTGGCATCGGTTCCTCACAAACGAGCTCTTTCGTTAACACTACGAGACGCGGGCGAATGATCTGTGACGTGACCATAGTCGGCGAACATGGTCAGCTGCGGCCATGCGGGAGGGCTTTTAACAATCCCAGAGCCCTGTCAAGTCATAGATACAGATGTCACCATAGCGGGGAACAAATCTGTGAGGAGATAGTAATCAGCGAGGGTGGCCAGCGGCGGCGGCCATGCGGGAGGGTTTGCCCAAATGCCAGAGCCCTGTCGATTCACAGAAGCAGACACCACACCGGGCAACAAACCTGTGGCGAGACCGTCATCGGTCGGGATGGCCAGCGGCGGCCATGCGGGAGGGTCTGCCCAAATGCCAGAGCCCTGTCGATTCACAGAAGCAGCTGCCACAGCTGGCAACAAACCTGTGACGAGACCCTAATCTGCGAGGATGGCCAGCTGCGGCCATGCGGGGCTATCCTCACAAATGCCAGAGCACTGAGCGATCATAGATTGAGATACCACACCGGGCAACAAACCTGTGACGAGACCATAATCAGCGAGGATGGCCAGCCCCGGCCATGCGGGAAACTCTGCAGAAATGCCAGAGCTCTGCAGGATCACAAATCCAGATACCACAGCCGGGCAGCAAACTTGTGACCTTATCATAATCGGCGAGGATGTCCAGCCGTG
>NZ_JAHHPR010000293.1:0-1588 GCF_024606255.1 Endozoicomonas sp. SESOKO3 | reverse complement strand
GCGCTGAAAGGGCGTTTCCGACACTTACCCATCCGACAGTACAGCCCGGCAGAATTGCAGACCATTGCTGAGAAAGTGTTGCCAAATAACCCGCAGGGGAAAATCCTGGCTGAAAAACTGACCAGAAAACATTGTGGTCTGAGGGCTGACCTGAAACAGAAAAAAGTGCCGTTGCAGCCGACCAGTCTTGATTTACAGAATGTGGCCAGGGCCGTCATCCAAGGGGGTGATTTTACCGAAGAAGGGCTTCATCAATGCCTCAATCAGCACTACCGCCTTTATCTGATGGCCGCCAAAATATCGCTGGAGGAGTTGCCCGAACCATCTGCTCTTGCCATGGCTCTTAACATGAGAAGGGGTGAGCTTGATTCCGGACTTTGCAAGTGGTTCAACGAAACAGTATCGGGCATTAACCGTCCCTGGTTGATACGACAAAGTTATCTCAACAGCATCAATGAAAAACACCATGAAATACGTATTAAGGCGGGTCTGGGTGGAGAGGAAGCCAAAACGCAAATCATCAAAATGGTGGCCCAGGCCAAGTGGCAGGCATCCGGTCTTTCCCTGAAACCGGATCAGTCGGACGATACCCTCACCCGGGCACTTTACCGACACTGGCAGCAAAACTGGTTTGATCATAAATTCGGCCAGACAGGCGTAGATGCCAATAGCGTCTTTTCTCTGACGGAAGAAGAGAAACAAACGCTGGCAACACCGGCTTGCCAGCCTTATCTTCGGGAAGCTGATCAGCAGATAGAGGCGTGGAACGCCAATGAAGCTCAATTGTGTCCAGCGCTCTGGCATCAGATCAGTGATCTGCCAAACCATTTGATAGCGGATTTTATTAACGAAGCATCAGCTATTAGCGGTGATGACGCTCCTGAACCATACAATCCAGAAATCCAGGGGGAAGAAGCACCGGCACTGGACCAAAGAACGAACTACGAGGATCAGGACACGCCAAAGGTTGAATTTAAGAGAATTTTTGACAAGCAGAACCATTCCCCTGCAATGGATCGCTGGCGGGCAATGGATATTTATGTGACGCCTGAGGGTGCTGTCAAACAGATCAAGCTCGATGATCGACACTTTCAGGGGGTCGAAGCCCTCATCCCCGATCCGTTACCAGAGAATCTCCGGGAAATGGCATTAACCAGAGATCAAACGCTGGCAACCCTTGAGATGTCATCAAAGAATGGTCGATACCCATTGCCCAGCCTGACGCCTCATGACTCTGTCGTGGCCCTGCGGATAAAACCCAATTTGCCATATAAACTGATCAGGGATCGATATACCGGGCTTCACACACTGTTTATTTCCGGGGCAAAAGCAGACCAAAGTATTCAATGCACTTTTATCGTAGAACCCCGAAAACCGGGCGAAAAAACCAGTGCTAAAAAAGCCCGGCCAGAACGATCAATACTTTTTGACGTCCATTGTTCAGAGGGTGTGAAAAACGTACTGAAAGAGCTATTTGCAAATATTGGCCGACATCCATCCGACAAGATGAAAGAGCTTTTGCGGACGATAAAAAACACTAAAGACACCAGGCAACGAATTAACGCGATCACGGAGTTTTGCAAACAGT
>NZ_JAHHPR010000292.1:0-1655 GCF_024606255.1 Endozoicomonas sp. SESOKO3 | reverse complement strand
TTTTGGAGCGGGCAGGAGGCTTTGTCACTGCCACAGGAGGATTCAATGATCATGTGGCAATCCTGCTGAAACAGGAACAAATACCCTTGATGCGGGCCGGTGGCCATTATTCGGCATTGGCCTCTCAGGAGGCTGGCCAACAGGCGACGCTGGCCTGCGCCCGTTTTAACGATGAGCCCGGAGCCTTTATTGTTGCCGGTGACCTTACCGGAAAACTGGCTTGTCACAGAAGCCTGTCCACTGCATTTTCTGATCTACCGTCAACAAAGGTCATCCCATCACGGGATGATTTATCCCCCCCAGAGGGCGCATTCCGCAAGGTCGCCAGCGGTTTTCAATGGCTCACGGATCAAAATGCCCGGCTGTTGGCATTTTTTGCCCCCGGCGGTGGACTGGATTGTCTGGCAAACCCCATAAAACTGAGCATGTCGCCACAACGATCAAAGATATTGGCAGAAACTGAGGAGATCGTACAAAGGTTGATTCATGGGGCTAAAGCACAGCTCAATGGCTACGGGGCATTCTTGCGGCTGGCGGTTAACAGCGATTCACAACAGCTCAAGTCACGGCTGGATGAGTTGCCGCAATTGATGAACCGGTTTGTGACGCTGGAACAGACCATCCAATCCGGGCTAAAGGCTATTACCCTTCCCTCGGATGATGGCAAAGAAGGACAGGTAACGTTTCGTCAGTGGGTGGCCGCCTGCCATCAGCTACAATCCTGTCTTCAGGCACTGAACCCCACTGAGGCTGAGCAGCTGCGGAGTGTCCATGACCTGATTTTTGCTCTGCATCAGCGCTTTGTAAATGCGCTGGCTCCGGTCAGTCTTGCTGCGGGTCAGGGCAGGATATCCAGGGAAGGGTCCATCACCTATCTTGATTGCACGACCCTGGACGAAAATGTGTCGATATTGAGGCCATCCGACAGAGCATTTCTTGAAAAAACACATCGTCCAGCGACTGTCGTCATTATGGATAATGCCTTGATTGTTAATCAGAAGCTTGGAAATCATTTCTGTCTTATCGAGCTACTTGAATACGCAGAAGGAGGGAAAGAACGAACCCTGCGGCTGACATTTGCTGACGAATTTGATAGTCCTGACGGCAGTGATGAGCCCAGCAAGTTAAAACGTATGTGGTTTCTGGTGAAGTTATTAAAAGCAATCGAACTGGATAAAAATGCTGATAGCATGAAGCTGAGTTTTAACGCTGTAGCGGGAGAAATTTTCGTCGAATGCTCCCAAATGAGTTCACGTGGTACTATGCAGGAGGCTTATGAAAAACTGATCATTGTGTTAAATGCTATGTATAATTTGGATCGTTGGCTGAAGGATAAAGTTATTTTTGAAGGAGATCAGTGGAACTTTGACTTGCTTGCACAACGCCTTAACAGAGATATTGCAACAGAAGCTGATAGATTCGCCTTTCGAGATTGCCTTTTTACAATCGCTTATGATTTTTGCACCATTGTTCCTGATTTCTACTCGTTATTAAGAAACCAGCACCAGCAGTTTATTAATCATGTTCAGTGTCTGTCCAAGTGTTTGAGCCGTGAATTGAAGGACGAGCTTCGGGAAATGTTCAAGAGTAATGAGATCGATGCGGACATCCGCAGGCAACTCTTACAACATCTTTTATTCAGATATCCTTCAGGC
>NZ_JAHHPR010000029.1:0-2377 GCF_024606255.1 Endozoicomonas sp. SESOKO3 | reverse complement strand
ATATAAGGGCATGCAGACCCGGTGTTTAGAGAACAAGAATCAGGTTTATATTGGTATGAGGTTGCCAGACCCCTTAAATGAGTATTGTCACAAACTGCAGGAAGACATTACGGATCAGTTACTGAAGAGCCCGACTTCAGGATCGGAACCCATTGATTCGAAAGAGGCTTATCAACGGGCTACTAAAAAAGCCCGGGAGAGTGTCAAGGTGGTTCACAAAGCCTGGTTTCAGGCGGTTGCCCACTATTATGGCATTGATGAATCCGACTCATTAGGGGCTACATCGGACAAAATCAATCAACAGTTTACTTCAGTCTTATGTACGAGGCCTCAGCGGCTCGAGAAAAATTTTGCGATCAGGGAAGCCCATGGACATCAATTGGCGGTGACGGCAGCCGGTGAAACTGCAGTCGGTGATCATTTCATGCTTGACAGTGGACTGAGCGGTGCCAGAGAAAATGTTCTGAATCTGCAGGACTTTACCCAAAAAACGGCCAGATATAGCGATCCATTTGATCCGGACTTGCATCGGGCAGAGTTCGAAACCAAACACACCAGAACCACTGACGATGTCAGTGAACACGCCAGGCTATTCCTCAGGTGAAGGCCCGTGTTGATGCTCGGGGCTGGGCAATGATGCCCTGATCGATGATCAGGGCCTGCTCTTCTTCGGTCATATTCTGAAAGTCAGGGTTCTCTTTCAGTTGCTGTCGGAAACGTGCGACCCTGAGTCTTTCCACTGCTTCCATGGCTCGACCCTGATCTTCCAGCCGGTTGGCCAGTGCGCTGCTCATCTGCTCAAAGCTGACCTTTTGACCCTTGCCGTGGTCGTTCTCAACACTTTTTGCGGCCATGTGAACCGCCAGCTGAAGCCGTTCAAGGGCTGCCGATGAGATATCCTTCTCCAGATGGTTATGCAGTTGATTTATGACCCGGTTTTTCAGGGTCAGCAGGTCATCACGACTGAGAGGTTGGGTGGAAACAGTACCATCCTCGTCTAAAACCCTCTTGATGGGTCGACCCAGAGCAGCCATTTTCAGCAAATAATGGCCCCTGATCGTCTGTCTCAACGAGTCTTCGAGCGTCTTCCCGATGGCTGATCGGGTGGTCCCGGGGTTGGGGGTGCCACAATGGCGGTTGATGGCCAGAGGAATCTCCAGTAATTGATCCTGAATGTAATAGCCGATGCCATGGCTGATCTCCGGAGGATGAACCCCCACTTCCCTGAGTTGTTTCCTGAAGGTGTTAAAGGCTTCGCGGTCTTTGGTCAGGGTGTCGACCTGGTCTTTATAGCTCTGGAAAATCATCAGAGCCTTCTGGTGTTTCAGGATATCTTCTGCCAGCTCTTTTCTGGCTTCAGCCAACTCAGTGACTTCCTTTTCGACTCCGGCATTAACAGTATCAACCAGATGTTTGCCCTCCTCAGTTTCACGCCATGAATCCCAGTAGGTCTTGGCTACTTCTGCGGTGATAGTTTCTCGCAGGTATTGTTTGAACGGACTCTGGGCGGTCATTTTAGCCATCATCCGTTTCGATGATGCCAGGCAATGCGCTTCTATGCGGGCTCTTTTATCGGAGCCTTCCGGCAACAGCATACGGTAATAGTGATAGCTGTCTTTAGCCGTATAAATCAGGTTCTCAACATGGTCCAGCGAGTTAAAGAGTCGACTGATGACATTGCCGGTAGACAGCGTTGTGGTAATCAATGCGAAGCTGGAGGTGGCTATGGGCCATAATGCCACGGCCGCCAGACTCCCGTAGAAGGCGCTACCGGCAACCAGTGTTCCAGCCATGACTGAACCACCCAGAACGATCAGGCATTTGGCACCTTCAGCGGCGAGCTGGCCAAAGGCTCCGGCTTCCCTGTTGTGGTAAGCACGAATCGCTTCTGTCAGTCGATTGTACCGGAATTGAAAGGGGTTAACGCAGACGTTAAAGACACTTCTGGCCAGACCTTCCTTTTTAGCAACGCCCCTGGCAATCAGCGCCAGCTCATCCATAGGGCTGGATGCGTTGGCAAAGGCCGGTCCGTAGTTGATCAGCCTGTTCAGGGTACGAACCTGACGACCTTCCAGTTGATTGACACCTTCACGGATGGCAACGGCTCCCGTTGCATGAGCCGTTGCCGTGGCAATTGCTCCTGCCATTCCGCCAACGCTCCAGCCTACTGCACCCCCTGCCAGGCCGGCAATCAGGGCGCCTGCTGTCAGTCCGATAACATTGCCCAGTCTGGAACCTGCCGTATGACTGGACAGGTCGGCAAAGAAGTTCAGGGCGACAGAGCCCTTGAGAGCCAGATCGGAAACCTGCAGCAGAAACTGAAACTGTTTTAATAATGCCGCCTGTTGGGGGTGGTTGGCGTAATCGAATGCTTCGT
>NZ_JAHHPR010000291.1:0-2643 GCF_024606255.1 Endozoicomonas sp. SESOKO3 | reverse complement strand
TGGTGATGGATATCCGCAAGCTCACCAGTGAGGAGCTGCCAAAATTTAACGATCTACTGGACCCGGACAACCCCAGTCTGTTCGACAAAGTCAGCCAGAAGAAACGCCCTCTGGGAGAACATGTTGCTCTGCTGGTTCTGGCAGGCCCCGCACAGTTGACATCGGTTGGCCGCGTTGATGGCGCTCCGGGCGCTGATTTTTGGCGGCGAATTAATCGACCGGAAAATACCTGGCAGTTCGACGCACAGACCGGCCATGACCAGGCGATGAACATCAACGTGGTCCCTCCGCTATTGGCTGAACTCCCCTGTACCCAAAGTGCTACGGATGACGACCATACCCTTCTTATTGACTGTCACTTGCACAGTAGCTGGCGACACTTGCTGCTGGGCGGCCCCGGAGTGGATAAGCAAGGACGAATCCAGCATATCCCCGGCAGGCTTGAAACATTGAGGGCTGGACAACGGGTGATTCTGAAAGGAGCCAACTGGCAGGATCTGGCCTTTGAGCAGGCGATTCGACAAATGCTGGAGCAAAAGAGCTTTGAGAGCAATGGGAAGCTCTGTCAGTTACCCGACGATGTTCAGTTTTATCAGATGCCGGTAGAGAAGGACGAGCTTCATTCACTGTTCCAAACCCTGTCCCACTTGAGTAATAAAGAAGCTGATAAAAAGCAGGCACCGGGAACGCCGATCATTATTAACCAAAGTAATATTTCCCAATGGCTGAACCCGATTGCCATTGCCCCGGAAGGCTCCGCAGTCCCTAATAGCCGCCTGTTGGAACAAGTTCGGGCGGGGGGTGTCGTTACCGTAACATCTCCTCTCACTGAGGCATTCTGGTTTTGTTTACTGGGTTCACTGCGAACGATTCGCGAGACCACAGGCCTGGCGCCCCGACTTCAGGTGGCTCACACAAAACAGCAGCCGAAAGCCCTGGGGTTGGCAGAAAACCCCGGTCACTCAATAAGAGATCAGGCCGCCTTTAATACCATCACGTATCAGCAACAAGCCCGGGCCAGTCATTGGATCAATCATCAGGCAGCGCCTTTGGTCATTCAGGTCAATGAACAGACCAGCCTTAGCCAGCTGTTTGATAATATCTATATCACCTCGGAACAAAAGGCTCATTTTGGACGATGTCAGACTGATTTACAGAAAGCACTAACCACTGGCCAACCGGTTGTATTGCGTGGACTGGAAACTAATCCGACACTTCAGCAGCTTCTGGAACCCCTGGCTGTTGAGCAACCTCTGTTGGTTAATGGCCAATTACAAGCCTACCCACAAGCTCATGTCACCGTACTCTGGCCTGAGTCTGCGAAAAGCCCATCTTTAGTATTCAGTTCGATGATTGCCGCGGGCAGCCCCTGTCCCGAGGTCGATATCTGGGATATCAATGGGGCCAGGCATGATATCCCCCGGACTGGGTTACCAGAACGAGCACTTCACTCACTTTACGAAGCGTTTCAAACGGTACCAACCCACCTTTGTAGTCCTCTGCCTGAACTAACCGAAGGCTTGTTGAATAACCTGATACTGGCTGCGCGGCGAGCACAGCAGGTTGACCAGTCGCCAAAGCTCTTGCCTCGCCATTGGCGTAAAGCCATCAATAGCGTCATCACTCATGGCACCCGTCAGAATCCGTCAGTGCGAGATTTTATGAAAGTGGCTTGTTGGCAGTTATTGCCGGATGCTCATAAATTGCCGGATGCTCATAAAAAGCCCGATGAGGATCAAACTGCTTCGGTAGACCCGGATCGGTTAAATGCCATTATCAATAGTCCCCTGCAGTTGAATAGAGCATTCGTCAAGCAGAACCTATGGCCACTGGCCAGAGCCTTTGACCCGGCAGTCTTTAAGGACACCCAACTTGAAGGTTTGCAACTGTACTATGAAAGTCCCTGGCCATCGGGGGCTGAAGAAAGATATCTGGACAGGCTCTGTGCGATGATCGTCGCCCATGCTCCTGAAGAACAAAGAGAGGCAATAGCTTGTCAGTTGGAAGTTGATCCGGCGGCAGCGGAGCCCTATCAACGGTTAGCCATCAGACCGGCAAGACAGATCAAACGTTTGCAAGATGCCCTGGCTTCTGGCTGGCAGCTACTTTTGCCATCAGGGCAGACCCGATTCGATACCATTCACGCTCTGGTCAGCGATTGTTATCACATGGCCAAAAGAGAACTTGACTCAGAGAATCCTGACAAAGAACGCATAGAATACATAAAAAACCGACTGTCTCAATCACTGGCATGGCAAGGTTCTGCCGACCAGCCGCTGTCGGCACTGGCTGACGACCTTTATCACGGCTCGACTCATCAGAAGGATCGTGAAAGCCGTCGATTGTCCCGACTACATGATCGGTTGGCAGACTCTCCCGTCATATTCCTGCAAGGAGAAACCGGCACCGGGAAAAGCTACTTTTCCGCCAGAATGGCAGAGGCTTCGGGAGAGGCTTCGGTGATGTCCCTTGGACCTTCTGACAGCGAACAGACCCTGATGAAACGGTGGCAATGGCAAGAACACGCCAGTGGCGACCGCTCTATGGCGCAGCAAGAGCAGGCGCTGATGGGATGGGCTAATACCCCGTCCGACAAAGACGGAGAATACATTACCCTGGTGCTGGATGAGGCTAACCTGGCCC
>NZ_JAHHPR010000290.1:0-6117 GCF_024606255.1 Endozoicomonas sp. SESOKO3 | reverse complement strand
CATTAGCCAGAGAATTCGTTCAACAGGCGGCAGTGGTCACGGAGGCGATGATCCACTGAAGCCCTCGGCTGAGCAAGATACCGGAAGTTCGGTCGTAACTTGTTCCAGATGTAACAAGATAATGAATACACAGGAATTAAGCCGTGTCGCTGATGAAGCAGCAGCTTCAGCATTTTTATGCGACAAGTGCCTGCCGGACACTCACGGTAATAAAAGAGCAAGACAAACCCTGAAAGAAACAGAGTCGGATTCATCAGAACCTGCTCAGAAAAAAAATAAGGGCTCGGGTAGAAAGAGAAGCCATTCCGAAGCAGCTACTGCACCACCGGCTAAAAAAAAGAAACCGGAAGACGCCCAGATCACTGATGATCTATTGGAAAAAGTAAAAGAAAGTATCAAGTACGAACTAAGCAAGGAAGAGCTGGAGAAAGCACAAACCCTGATGGAAGTATTCAAGAAAAAAAACATCTCTGTAAAGGATACTTTTTATAAACTGCTTGGCTTTGTAGAGAGACAGTATTTTAATAGCTTCTTCGATAATGCCACTGCTTTTTTTGGGCACCTTTCTAAAAACTTCAAAAACACAGGCATGCTAACCGGCATGCTGAATTATGCAAAAAAACATATCCGTAGTTTTGCAGAACGTGATCAAAGTGAACTCGAATATTTAGCGAGTTTGGATACATTGACTTCCTTCTCGTCCATGAAGAGTTGCAAAGGTGTGCCCAAGCTTGATGAAGTGAGAGAGCTGCTGAGCTGGCCGGAATGGAAAGACAATAATGGCGAGTTCAATATGGAGCTGTTCCGTGCTTTCTCGTCAATGAATACTTGCAAAGGCTTGCTCAAACATGAGGAAGTGAAAGAGATATTGGGCTGGCTGGTATGGAAAGACAAGGATGACGGGTTCAACATGGAGCTGTTCCGCGCCTTCTCATCCATGAATCATGCCAGGGGCCTGCTCAAACATGAGGACGTCGAAGCGCTGCTGGGCTGGCCGGAATGGAAAGACAAGGATGACCAGTTCAATATGGAGCTGTTCCGCGCCTTCTCATCCATGAATCATTCTAAAGGCATGCTGAAACATGACGACGTGAAAGAGGTGCTTGGCTGGGCTGAATGGAAAGACAAGGATGGCGAATTCAATATGGAGCTGTTCCGGGCCTTAGCGTCCATGAACAGCGGCAGAGGCATGCTCAAACATGAGGAAGTGAAAGAGCTAATGGGATGGCCTGAATGGAAAGACAAGGATGATGCGTTCAATATGGAGCTGTTCCGCTGCTTCTCATCTTTGAATCATAACAAAGGCATGCTCAAACATGAGAAAGTGAAAGAGGTAGTGGGCTGGCCGGAATGGAAAGACAAAAATGGCAAATTCAGTATGGAGTTGTTCCGCGCCTTCTCATCCGTGAATTGTAGCAAAGGCATGCTCAAACATGAGGAAGTGAAAGGGGTGCTGGCCTGGCCGGAATGGAAAGATAAGAATGGCGAGTTCAGTATAAAGCTGTTCCGCACTTTCTCATCTATGTACGCCAGTAAAGGCACTCACAAACAGATGGAAGTGAAAGAGATGCTGAACTGGCCGGAATGGAAAGACAAGGATGGCGAGTTCAACAGGGAACTCTTCCGCACCTTCTCATCGATGTTCACCTCGAGAGGTGCACCCAAACATAGGGAAGTGAAAGAGGTACTGGGCTGGCCGGAATGGAAAGACGAGGATGGTGTGTTCAATATGAAGTTATTTCGCGCTTTCTCATCGATGAATAAAGGCCATGGCGTGCCCAACCATGAGCAAGTGAAAGAAATGCTGGGCTGGCCGGAATGGAAAGACAAGCACGGTGAGTTCAGTACGGAGCAGTTTCGCACTTTCTCGTCCATGAATCATGCCAGGGGCATGCTCAAACATTGGGAAGTGAAAGAGGTGCTGGGCTGGCTGGAATGGAGAGACAAGGATGGTGAGTTCAGTATGGAGCGGTTTCGCGCCTTCTCGTCCATATGCGCCAAAAGAGGCATGCCCGGACGTAAGAAAGTGAAAGAGGTGTTGGACTGGCCGGAATGGAAAGACAAAAATGGCGAGTTCAGTATGGAGCGGTTCCGCGCCTTCACGTTCATGAATCATAACCATGGCGTGCTCAAATACAAGGAAGTGAAAGAGGTACTGGGCTGGCCGGAATGGAAAGACAAGCATGGCGATTTTAGTATGAAACGGTTTAACGCTTTCTCATCCATGAATCATGGCCAAGGAGTGCCCAAACATGAGCATGTGAAAAAAGTGTTGGACTGGACACGTTGCGGGGGTAAACCCAATCACTTGCTCCTGCAAATTATGACCAAACTCTGGAAATCAGAAGGGCTACCTGCCACTGAAACGCTGCAACACCGGGAGACACAGCTGAAACAGTGGCTGTTTACAGAATTTACTGAAGAAAATAACGACTCTGATAACGAAGAGGGCGACAAATGGAATCGCCAGATAAAAACAGTTGCTCTTTACCTCTCCACCTATAAACCAGACTGGTCAATAAGCTGGGCAGTTTTAAAACAGTTTTACCAATGCCATGAAAGGACTAAAACCGTTCCGATATCGGAATCATTGATAAAGCTTCTGTCTTCTTATGGAGGGAAAGGCATCGAGTGCTACCTTAAGGCTAATCAACAGGACCGGGATTTTTTGCGGCAACATTCGGGTAAAACCGTGCCTTTGCACGTATTAAATCAAGCAATGGTTCTTTTTTCTTCCAATGAATACAGAGGGCGTTTTGTCTATTTCGTCAGGCGGTTGAAATCATTGCCAGACAAGAGCCAATGGGAACAGCTCTCAGCCCGGTTACGACAATTATCGGGGGTGCTGGAACTCGACTATATGCAAAGACTCTATTGGGAGATACTGGAACCCTTGACAAAAGATGATCAGCTCCGTTTTCTGGACGCCAACCATGCAGGGGCTCTATTCAACCTGTTTCCCTCGTTGAGCGCCCTGAATAAACTCAGCAAAGAGCATTCCTCCCAATGGTTAAAACGGCTGCTTGAAGCTTGCCTTGGACTAAAAAACCATGACATCACAAAAGAAGGCATCCAAATACTTTTTGAAGCGTTACTCAGAACCCATTGCCTTCTGCCCTGGGATCACGAAATCCCCGATCACTTTCTCTCTGGAATGCGCACAACAGACACCAACACCGTTGAGATACCTGTATCTGGACTTATTCCATCGGGAGAACAGCTGGCCCTGAGCTATATCACCGTGCTGATGCACAACCTCAATGAGATGTTCTTCACTGTCAGAGGGCAGTGGCTTGAGGTTGAGGTGCCGGGTGACAGTGTTCAGATCTACCGTTTTCCAATGCCGCAGCTGAAAATAAATGATGAAAAAATGGAAATCAGCAACTGGTCAGAGGATCAGTTCCGGTTTTTTTTGAAAATCACTGATATGCCTGAATACTATTATTTGACAGCAGATGATTGGCAAAGGCGTTTAAGATTGGATTACCCGTTATACATTCAAAGACGCGAAGCCAGATTATCCGCAAACAGAGAGCCCGGGGCAAAAGATGCCATTGAAGCAGCCCCCTTCAAACCTTTACCTGTATATGTTCTGGCTAACCTGATCAACACTAAGATGACCATCAACCTCATCGCATGGAAATCCCTTGACCAGCATAAAGAGAGGCTGCCTGGATCCTTGCTTGGCAAACTGAGAGAAAGAATCGAAGCATCAGGGGCAGAATGCCCCGATGAGATCAAAGAATCACTGTCCCAATACCTGAATAATGTCCAACCCACGAGTGCTGAAGCCTGTGAGCCGTTCATTGAATCGGTAACACAAAGCATTACCCCACCAGACGAAAAAACAGAAAAACAGGCGTTTCGCAATTTATGGTTAAAGCTCAACCAGACAGAAGTTTTTAGCACCGAAATACTGACATTACTGGACGAGTACAAGAATGAAATGGAGCTTGCGCATGCAGTGGCCGTCCTTAAAAAAGCCAAAATCGATATCGATAACAACATACTGGAAGGATGGAGGCAATGGGCATGCAGCGAAATACAGCGGTTAAAAATGCGTGACTCCTTATTATCGGAGGTTGATCCTGATATTTATCAGAGTTTTCAGGAATTAGAACTGCTTGATGAGTGTTTCACGGCACGCTAGCCATTAAGGTGCTATACAGTCTCGTGCATGTGGCAAACATCTATCAATGCGCCTGAGTCTATGGGATGCCCACAAGAAAGCAAAACCGCCTGCTCAATGGCTCGATCACTGCTTTTGTTGGTGACAATTATGCTTGGGGAGCCAATGCCTGCAGTGGGATTGGTCGGCTCAGGCCCGCAGCCAACGCATTTCTTGTATGCCAACAAGTTGGCCGAACCTGAGCAGCCCAACCCTCTTCCGCCAGGGTTTATGCAATTCGCCCTTAGTTTGCTTCAGCTGCTACCGAATAACAGCCCTCTTGAGCCTCTCCAATTGCGTCCCCTGGCGAGTTGGCCAATGAAGCAAACACGCCACATTGACATGTCCCCTGAAGTTCCTGAGAACACTTCCGCTACCGTGATCGCCACGGTTACTGCCGGGGGAGATGATGGCGATAAGCCACCCGACGGAAACCGCTGGAATCCTGACCCAGAGCCCCAGTCTGACCTTACCCTCGTTCTCAGCCCTGTTCAAAAATGCCTTCAACAAAAAAGGCAACTGCTTCGAATGTTACGAATCAAACGACTATGGGCAATTATAACTGACCGGACCACGCTGGCCCGGATTTTGTCAGATCGGATTATGGTGATTGAAGCGGACATTCTGGATCTGGAAAGATCAGCCCCTGACACGATGCATCCGGGGCTGGTTCAGACTTGGCCAACCGAGCACAGTCAGAAACTCATTGCTTACCGTGAGATCACTGCTGGCAAATATTCTGTCCGGCAGGTGGGTACCAAGAAAAAGAGTCAACCCTCGAGAATCCTCAAAGTATCAACCACCGTGACAACAGACCAGACTGGCCAATCCGGCCAGACGAACAGAACCACAGCCCGCGAACAGGCATCAGGTTCTACAGATGGCAGTGGTCGTAAAGATGATGACCCACTGAAACCCTCAGCTGGGCAGGGTGGCGAAAGTTCAGCTGTCAATTGTTCCCGGTGTAACAAGACACTCAATACACAGGAATTAAGTCGTATACACAATGAGGCAGCAGCTTCAGCGTTTTTGTGCAACCGATGCCTGTCGGGCACTGTGGGTAAAAAAAGAGCAAGACAAAACCATAAAGAAACAGAACCGGGTTTATCAGAACCTTCACAGAAAAAAAAGAAGGGCTCGGGTAGAAAGAGAAATCATTCAAAAGTAGCTTTTTCAGAGGCACCGGCCAAAAAGAAGAAACTGGCAGACACTCTGATCCCCGATGACCCATTGGAAAAAGTAAAAGCAAATATCCATTACGAATTAAATAAAGAAGAGCTGGAAAAAGCACAAGCCCTGATGGAGGTATTTAAGAAAAAAAACATCACAGTCAAATACACTTTTTATAAGCTGCTCGGTTTCGTGACGAGAAAGTCTTTTAATGGCTTCTTCGATAATGCTGTTGTTTTTTTTGGACACCTTCCAGAAACTATAAAAAATACCGGCATGCTGACCAGCATGCTAAAAAATGAAAAAAAACATATCCGTGATTTTGCAGAACGTAGCCAGAATGAACTGAAATATTTAGCGGCTCTGGATGTATTGACTTCCCTTTCGTCCATGAATAATGGCAAAGGTGTGCCCAGACATAAGGAAGTGAAAACCGTGCTGGGCTGGCCGGAATGGAGAGACAGGGATGGAAGGTTCAATGTAGAGTTGTTCCGCTCTTTCTCGTCCATGTACAACACAAAAGGCGTGCCCAAGCATGAGGAAGTGAAAGCCGTGCTGGGCTGGCCGGAATGGAAAGACAAGGATGGCAAGTTCAGTATTGAGATGTTCCGCTCCTTCTCGTCCATGAATCATACCAAAGGCAAGCTCAAACATGAGGAAGTGAAAGAGGTACTGGGCTGGCCGGAATGGCGGGACAAGGATGGCGAGTTCAATATGGAGCTGCTCCGCTCCTTCTCGTCCATGAACAGTGGCAAGGGCATGCTCAACCATGAGGATGT
>NZ_JAHHPR010000289.1:0-3328 GCF_024606255.1 Endozoicomonas sp. SESOKO3 | reverse complement strand
GTTTTGGACGCTTGTTTACCGGCTCAATGGTCAGCGTTTCCAGTCCTGCCTCAATTATTTTCGGGGTAATATCAGTGATGGCTACCTTTTGCCCGGCCTTACGCGTGAAATCACTATTAATCGCCTCATCCTGCTTTGCAGAAGCAATAGCAGGGAGCATTGCCTCTTCACTTCTACTCACTTCTCTGGCAAAAGCGATGCCTGTCTTGTCAATATTTTCAGATGAACTGACGCAACCGGCAAAAGACGCCTGTTCTGTTGTTTTACCTACTGTTGTAATACCGAGCGAATCCATTTTTTAGCCCTCACCACTGTCCTTGTCAAAACGATCTGATTGAGAAAAGCCGAATCAGATATGACTTCGACAGTTAACCCAATCATTAGTTCCACCCATTCTGTGAAGACTGGGCAAAACGACAAGATCACCCCGGCGGCCCCCATTCAATATCTGCTATGCTGACTGCTCCTACAACAAATCATAACGGTATGCAGTATGTCACTGGAACATCGTGTAGAGAGACTTGAATCCCATTTTGAATCGCTGGATAACGCTGTACACCGGCTCATCCAGATTACCGGGGAAACACAGAAGATTATGCTGGAAAACCAGCGAGAGAACCGGCTCATGTTCGTTCAGATAGAAAAACGTTTTGACCAGCAAGACCGCAAGATCGAGGCTTACCAGTCTGAGAACCGCAGTCGTTTTGACGAACACGACAAACGGTTTGACAAAATAGAAGACACTCTCACCATCATCGTAAACCACCTTCAGAAATAACTACGCCACCTAACAACAAAATCCAGCGGATTGCGAACCTCCCCCGTTTTAGTGGACACTCAAATCCAACTGAAACGGTGGGCACTGATTTAAAGGATAACAGTGGACTTTGCCTCAGGTTCTGAAATATTCCGGAAACAGCCGGTCCCACTCATTCTGAATTTCTGTATGCTTTTTCATGTTAGCGTTATAGATGTCCCGCCAATTTCCCTCGTCGCGGTCTTTAGACAACAAATTTATAAACTCCGTGGTTGTTGAGGGGCTAACAGCAACATTTTGATGAAGCAAACAGTGTTTGGCTATTTTTAATTGACTCTTTTCTGAGCATTCTTTCCAGAATTGGTCAATACAATCCCGGTAATCTTTAAGGAACATACGACAAAGAGAAGCTTTATAACGCCGCATCTTAACCAGAGGCAGTCCCTCTGTTTCCGGGCGTGGGGTTGAGTGGTTTTGTGTACTTTCGCTACTGACCTCAGGAATGTCCTTCCAGCAGTCGTCATGCTCATCCGCACGGTTGGCATTCATACCAAAGTCTATGTATTTATCATTGGATTCCGGGAATAGAATCAGGTTAATAACATTTAACATCAATGCCAAAACCGCTTCCCGGGAACAATCACCGTTTGCAACTTTATAGAGCGTAAATAATCTTTCAAACGGATCACCACTCATCCCCTTATAATCTCCTTCATTCAGGAAGATGGTTCTGAACTCAAAATACACATCTTTGAGATCTTTGATTTTGCGATCATAGAATTCCGGATTATTCCAGACAAAGCTTATTGCGTTGGCAGTATTTTCAAAATCAATGGAAAAAAATCCACGAATAATCCTACAAAGTTGCTGTGGATAAGTTTTTGTGATTTTTCCAATGTGCCGGGACAGAATATCCCGACTTAAATCATCCAGCCGTGCTGAGTCGTGGAGTAGATAATCACTTTTCCCCATCACCTCCAGCCATTGTTTCAGACTGAACTCATTGCGCTGATTGACACAAGAATTATATAGAATTCGGGAAAGCTGGTGTGTACTTTCATATACCAGGTCATCCTGATCATTTTCAGGATAAAAGCGGGCATTGTCTAATATCGATGATGAAAACCGCTTGCCTTCAAAAGAACATGCGCAGAAAAAGCCATCTTCAACAGTGGCACTGTTTAACCGCTCTGTATCGAATTTACAGTTCTGAAATATAAAGGATTGCAACACGGTACCCTTCATTGAACAGCCGCTGAAATCAATTCCTTTCAAGAAATGGCTACCCCCGTTCAGCTTAAAGCCATCCAGGGAATCCAGTTTGCCCTCCAACAGTTGTGGGTTTTGCTCAAACAGTAATTGTATGCGCTCTTCACCACAAACCTTGATGAGATTTTTGATGCCCTCGTCAACCATGCTGCCTTTAAAGGTTAACTCATGGTAAAAGACTGACCAGGATTGCGGAAAAAGCTGTTCCAGCGGGCGTCCGTCGGGCCAGTGACTAAAGCGTTGCTTTAGAGTCTGCAACAATTGCCTCTGACTTTCGGGAGAACTCATCTCAAGCAGGTTCAACTCGTCAAGTAAGGATAGAGGATTGGAAAAACGGGTCTCCTGACGCCCTTCGTACTGAATCACACTTCTGTAGTCATCGGTTGACTGCGCAATGATTTTCTCATTACGGGCGAAGGCGTCCAAACCAGGGAATCCCCCCAAAAACTGGCTTTGATCTTTATAAATTTGTGCATCCAGACGGCCGAGTGCAGCGGAAGTCAGGCGCATACACATGACCCCACCATATTTGTGCCTGGAATCAGTCGTCAGCTCCTCCTCCATGACACGGGAGAATGTATATTCAGTGTCGCATTTCATCCTGCGTGCCGAAAAATATCTGGATGGCTCCATCCCGATCTGAGTACGTCGTTCAAAGGAGCTCAGGGTAGCTTCATTTTCGAGGCTATTGACTATACCCTGCTTACTGTTCCGTTGCGCTCCCCGACATAAGTTTATATCGTGCCCGGGGCAGAAATGTCTGGCAGGGTTTGCCGAAATGCCATGGGGAAAACCCGGGCGGTAATGCACCAGACGTCCTGCGCGAATACGAGAATTGAATTTCCAATTCAGTTCTTTGTCACTGAGGTTCAGCAACGGTTTGAGAAACGCTTTTTTACGGGTGTTTACCGGGGTATTGCTATTCGCTGCCACGGCAATGTTCATATCACCAAGGCAGCCGTGGCAATCGGCCAGGGCGTCCAGCCACTGCTCCTCAAGGTCGTCGGTAGCCGGTCGCTCCCCACCAATGCCCAGCCCTGCCAGTTCCCTGAACAATGCTTCAACCACCATTTTACTGTGTCCCCCAAAGGTGAGGGTCAGTTGATTTTCAAAGCTCAGGCCTTCAGGCAGGTTCGGAGGAAAAAACAGAATACTGCCGCCTTCACAGACGATTGATTCGAGTTCAAGTGCTCTTACCGGTTGAACAGTCAGGCCGGCAGCCTTCAGTTGTTGCGGAATCATATAATTGACGCTCTGGCCTGTCAGTTTGGCAAAACCGTGGCTGAATTCAGCCAGTTGTAC
>NZ_JAHHPR010000288.1:0-2823 GCF_024606255.1 Endozoicomonas sp. SESOKO3 | reverse complement strand
CGTATCGCAATCCCCCGGGAAACCATGTAGGTCAATCTATCAGGTGTTATCATGCCAGACTTAAAAATACCCAAGAATATTCATTATGTTGTTGTCGGTCCTATTAAAGATTGGGAGCTTACTTACCTGAAAATATGGACCAAAGTGAACCCACACCATAAAATCTATGTATCGGCTCCCAGCGATTTAATATACCAAAGAATTTTATATTCGCTGCTGTTTTCTGAGAGAATAAAACAAACTATTGAAACAGATTATCCCGCTAATATTGCGCAATTGAGACTTAGCATTTGGCAAAAAATCGATGCTTTTATGAGTAGAAACACTGCCATAGGAACAATGGATATAATGAATGGCGACTTTTCAGACAGTGTAAAGAGGTCGTTTATCACCCAATGGACTAAAACCAACCATATCTTAAATCAAATCAAAACATCTATTGAAAATGTCGTTATTAGAAGACATCTGAGTAATTTTGAAAAAGGTAATAGTGAATATATCAGGCACACTTTAAGCCTTAAAAAAACCTTGACAACCGAAAGACTTATAGGGCTTTTTCATGAATTTAATCTTGGAGGGGTATATATTGATAAAGGAATACTGCCAAGACCAAAAGTAGAGATCATTCCAAGAGGGAGCAGTTCGTTCATATCTATATTGGGAGAGGGATTGAGTTGGAGTGATAGAGAGCAGTTAGAAAGAGCCATCATACGTACTTGTTTGGAAAAAATGTTTGCAGATGGAATTATTCCTGACCCTGGCACTTACTTTAAGGGATACGATATAAACCTGTCACAAGAAGAATACAACTTAGTTAAAAATATCGTAGAAACAAACAGTATCACAAATCTATTTGATGGTTTGAAGCAACGTGATCTAACGGATTCTACACGTTATAAAGTATTTTTCGGTAGAGAATTCGTTTTTAAAGAAAAGAGTTTACCCGGATATCTTGATGATTCAATCCAGCCAACAATATTCGAATCTCGCAAAAACAACCCATTTATAGGACTAATTATTAAAGAATCCTTATTTTTTTACAATACTTTAGAAGCTTTAAAAAAAGATAAAACAAGAAAAGAAGAACGCATACCGAGAATAAAGTCGGCTATGACTAAATTCTATAAAGATCATGATGTTACTGTCTCCGACGTAAGCATCAGTAAAGCTGCAACGATGTTATCCGAGCTTTCATACAATAACGGTAATTTTGACCACCAGATTTTCGCAAAACTAGGTTATGATGCTTTTGATAGATTAAGAAGAATGAATATCAAAAGAAGACCTACAATTATCAATACTTATGACTTATCAGTGAACAGTCCCTTCTATGATATAAACTCTTATGCCATTAATTATGACCTGCCAGAAATAGTGCCTCAGCGACCATATGAAAATTTAATAATAATTAATGTTCCTAAGATTCGGGACAATATGGTAGAGTCTTTGAGAAAGTGTTATGAACATTATAACAAGTACCGCACTCAAGATGGCAGAAGCGTTTTGTATAACATTGTTAATGATGATACAAACGTTTTGTATAACGTTTTTAATGATCATACAAAGGAAACTCTAAGACTTGAAGTAATTTCAGGAAAACCATTCAGAAATATCGGCGAAGACACTAAAGTCTTCATTACCGGGAGTATTGATTTCTCTGATATCAAGTCGAATGACATTTATCCTGTCTACTCCCGATCCTTAGTGAGAAAGCTATCATCAGTTTTAAGCCTGACGATACCCAAGGATACCAACTTGCAAAGCATAGCGTTCTCTTTTGATAACTCCGCACAAAACATCCCGGATTATGCGGGTGTATTGGATGCTAGCCAGAAAGATTATATTGTACCTGAAGTTCTGAGGGAGTTGGCCAAAAAAGGTATCCGTGCAAATTCAGCTGTTGCAGTTCGAGGGTACTTATCAGCAGGCGTTCCTCGGCAAACTACCGGTGATGATCCTGCCAGACCGTCAACCTCGGGAGATACGCTCAATCCTGAATTAAACCGTATCGTTTTTACCCTGAATAACGACAACACCGTTGCATACACAGCCAAGTTCGGGTTGGATTCCCTTGACCCTGAAAATGAGTTTTATGCCAGACCCAAAATTGATATTCGCGAATCCACATTCACAGATCAGTTGTTCGAATCCATAATCGTTGAGGATCCGCAGGGCTCGGTCAGTCCCGAAATCCAAAAGGCTGTTCTCGAAAACCTTGTCGAAAGACAGCGTATCATTGAAGATGATTTGTTCGGAGGCATAACTGACAGGTCTACCTTTGCCGCACAGGAAGGTAGACTGCTCGATAACATAGTTGACTATCGGCTTGCCCATCCCGATCAGAGAAAAGATGCTCAAAAATTCACATTAAGCAACGACTTCCAAGCCGCGATCTTTTACGGATTAGTGGAGCAACCGGCGACTGAAAATGTTGCTTTCGTCCATCCGGATGAAAGAGAAACTAATCGCTTGAAAGACACACTCCGCCTGGCGCTGGAATCTTCCTCGTACACTGATTGGCTTGCTCGCTATGCCAGTCGTTTCACTGCGTTCAACCTGGCCAACCAGCTTGAGCGGGAAATGCACAACTTCCAGACTGAAGAAGCAAAGGCCAGGGCCTTCGAAAACCTCAAAAGACGAATAGAGGCAAGGTCATACTATATTTACAATGTCGATCCCACAACGGCAGAGGGTGCTGCCGAGCTTAACGCAGAATTCAAAAATGATTTCGACAACGTCGATCTTCTCACAGCCCAGCCACCGGGTTATTGCAACAGGCGCCGAAGATCAGCCGATGCCAACAGCTGTAATGCCAGACGCAAA
>NZ_JAHHPR010000287.1:0-1544 GCF_024606255.1 Endozoicomonas sp. SESOKO3 | reverse complement strand
CCTGAGGATGTTTATACCAACGCTCAGTGAAGTCGGTGGCCTCGAAAAAAGCGTTTAGCTGCTCCAGCGACCAGTTCTTGATCATAAAACCGTTACCGATGAGACTGAATTCCGGTTTTGGCAATGTCATGGTTCCACTACCGGAAAGTATCGTCAGCTGTTGCTTTTCAAACTTATACTCAGGTACCTGTTCAAGCTCAATCAGCATGGCGGCTATAAAGAGCCACAGCCGCTTCTGTCCTTCCATGACCGCATCACCTTTGATAACCACCCCTTTGCCACCGGTGCCGGCCACCTGCGATGAAAAGCAAAGGTTCGGTATCTGTTGGTGGTCAGTCAGGTAATGGTGTGCCAGCAGCAGCCCTTCCAATATAAGCTCCTGTTCTTTTACCTGAAGGGCATTGGAGGTCTGTCGGGCAATACAGGCCTCCAGAAAATCCTGCATTTTTTGTGGCTTGAATGTCTGGTGTATCCGGTACAGTTGGTGAGTCCCGGGGACAGTGTCGAAGAAGCTGTCGAGCTTTTGGGCAAAGTCTGAGCGCTTGGCCTCTGGCTGCAACCAGATAAGCTCCAGCATCATTGCTTTACTTCGTTTCAGGGGGTATCGCTGACCAAGTCTTTCCCGAAGTGGCTTCAATGCCTCCCATTGCTCTTTGTTCGGGGCAGGACTCAGGTTTTTGCACACTCTGATGTACTCCAGACACTCGGGTTCAGGAAGCTTCGTCAGGGCAAGCTTTATGGTTTCCAAGGGGGCGGAAAGGGAGAGTGCCTTAGTGAGCAAGTCTTGGTCTTGCGGTTTTTCATTTTTCCTTTTCAGCCAGAAATGTACGCCTGCACCACCATGGTTGTAAAGCGTCGGTATCAACGATCTCAGCGCAGAAAGTACTTGGGTTCTTTCATTGTGGGCGTTTGTGAAAGCGGTCAGGTATTGTTCAAACTCTGCCATCGTCATACGCCATTTGTTAGGAGCAGAACAGAACAGCGCCAGGACTTTCATGGTCTGTGCAATGGTTATACGCCACTTTTTAGGAGCCGAACTGAACAGCGGCAATGAGTTCATTGCATCGTCTTCTTCCTGCTCATCATCGGAGTCATCAATGTCGTAGTCAATGTCTCCGGAGAGTTCCAGAAGATCTGGAAGGCGTAAGCGAAATAACCTCTCATTGGCTGCCAACTCCCTATGCCCGGGTAACCCGGACTTGCATAACACTCGGCTGGCCATCTTCAGGAAAAGCTTCTTGTCACCCCGGGGCAGCCATTGAACAAAGGCTATTACGTCCGCCTCTACCGGGAAGCCTTTACCATAATACATGGCGGCAACGTGTCCAAGCAGCTCCCGGTGGACTGGTTTGTCTTTAACAGCAGCATCCTGACCTGGCTGCCAGCCCTCTTTCAGGCAGGGCATAGTAATGAAGGCTTTCACTTGCTCCCTGGTCGGGAAGCCCAGACGATAATTCATGTAGATGATGTGCATGAATAGTTTCCGGTCGATCGGGCTGTCTTTAACGGCCTCGTCGCAGCCCGGCTGCCAACCCACTTTCAGG
>NZ_JAHHPR010000286.1:0-1158 GCF_024606255.1 Endozoicomonas sp. SESOKO3 | reverse complement strand
GCAGCACTGTTGGTTCTAACAAAAAAGGCAAACGCGATCTGGGGGGAGCGCGAGGACGATTGATTCCTCTCCCTGATCGCAAGGAAGCCGTTGCTTTAATCCAGGAAGCTGTTTCACAGGGGGCACGTAAAGTGAAAGCCTGTGCTGCTCTCAACCTGTCGATACGCACGGTTCAGCGCTGGCAAAAAGATGTAGAACAGGTGCGGGAAGATCAGCGTCAATACGCAGACCGGCCAATGCCTGCCAACCAACTAACCAAGAGCGAGCAAAACGAGATTCTGAAAGTCTGTAACAGCGAGCGATTCAAAAGTAAGTCGCCATGCCAGATTGTACCGACACTGGCCGACGAAGGTATTTATATAGCTTCTGAGTCAAGCTTTTATCGAGTGCTGAAGGCTCACAATCAACAGCATCACCGAGGTCGCAGTCAGAAGCCAGTAAAGCGGAAGCCGACATCGCATCGGGCCACGGCACCAAATCAGCTCTGGTCGTGGGATATAACCTTTTTGGGGTCGCCCATCAGGGGTAAATATTATTACCTCTATTTGGTTCTGGACGTTTATAGCCGCATGATTGTGACTTGGGAAGTCCATGAGAGGGAGTCCTCTGACCTGGCTGCTCAGATGATCCGCAAAGCCTTCATGCAGCATAAGATCAGTCTTCAGGAACAACCGCTGGTCCTGCATTCGGATAATGGCAGCCCGATGAAGGGGGCGACTATGCTAAGTACTCTTCAGCAACTGGGTGTACAGACATCGTTCAGCAGGCCACGCGTGAGTAACGATAACTCATACTCAGAGTCAGGCTTCAGAACCATGAAATATCGTCCCGGGTATCCGAATCACTTCGCCAGTCTGGAGTCAGCCAGAGAGTGGGTGTATGGGTTCGTAAACTGGTACAACATGGAGCATAAGCACAGTGGCATCAAGTTCCAGACACCCTGCGACAGACACACAGGGAAGGCTCAGAAGAAGGTTCTGAATCGTGAAAGAGTTTACCGTAAAGCAAAAGAGCAACACCCTGAGCGTTGGGGAAGCCGTGAAACCAGAAACTGGCAATTACCGGCAGAGGTATGGCTTAACCCTGAGCGATCAGAGAATCAGCAGCATTGTGATTTAGCTGCATAAGTTGAGGCGACATCTACCTTGAAAGTTACCG
>NZ_JAHHPR010000028.1:0-1407 GCF_024606255.1 Endozoicomonas sp. SESOKO3 | reverse complement strand
CAGAAGGATGATGGATCATGGGAAGACAAACTCACTCTTTCCCATAATGATTGGGTCACGTTTGTCACCTTCAGCGCCGATAGCCGTCATTTGGTCACTACCAGTTTCGATAACACGGCGAAAATCTTCTGTCAGAAGACTTATGGATTATGGGAAGAAGAATTCACCATTTCCCACGATGACTGGATCGACTTAGCGTCTTTTGGTGCCGATGGCCGACATGTGGTGACCGTTGGAAATGATACAAAGGTGAAAATCCTCGAACGGAATGAAGATGGAGCATGGTTAGAAAAATTGATCATTTCCCATGATGACATTGTGAATTCAGCTACCTTCAGTTTCGATGGTCACCATTTGGTGACGGCCAGTTCAGATCACACGGCGAAAATTTATGGTGAAAAGACAGCTGGTTCATGGGAAAAAACAGTCATCATTCCTCATGATGACTCGGTCGCCTCAGCCGACTTCAGTGCCGATGGCCGTCATGTGATGACCCTCGGTGAAGATAACAAGGTCAAAATCCATAGCCAGCAAGCCAATGGATCATGGGAAGAAAATGTCACCATTTCCCATGATGACTTTATCAACTCAGCTACCTTCAGCGCCGATGGACGCAGTGTAGTGACCGTCAGTAATGATGGAACGGCAATCATATATGGCCTGAAGACCGATGGTTCATGGAAGAAAGAAGCTACTATTTTCCATGGTTCCTGGGTCAACTCAGCCTCTTTTAGTCCCGATGGCCGCCATCTGGTAACCGCCAGTAAAGATCGAACGGCAAAAATTTATGGTCAGGAGCTTGATGGGTCATGGGTCGAAAAAGCCATCATCTCCCATAATGATTCGATTGATTCAGCCACCTTTAGCTCCGATGGCCACCATGTAATGACCATCTCTGACAATAACAAGGTGCAAATTAACAGACTTCGGATGAGTCATTGATGGTTTGCTGTGATCAATAAAAGGGACGCCATTCTAAAGGTGCTGAAAGACAGAAACTTTATTAGTTGCAGTTAAAACCATGTTTTGAACTTTTACTGTAAAACCTGCTCTGATTAATTGCATCAGCGTTGGAAGCCCTTTTTTAATCGAGACAGAGTAATAACACAGGAGAAACCAGGTTTGGATTCTGCGAATAATAAATCGGGCATAGTCGATTTACCCTCCCTACCGCCTGCGAACGCTCCATTGCGCCGAGCATCAGCGGGTACCAGTGGAGGTTGGTCCATCGCTATACCCGACAGGGAGATAAAGAAAACAGTTTCATTGCACGATTTGCCCGATGAATTAGCCATCAAAATTATCCGCTTGTTGCAACTTAGGGATATTGCCCGTTTACAACAGGTCTCTACTCACTTACACGGGGTTATTAAAAACGACCATGCTCTGGCAAAGGTATGGTATCAG
>NZ_JAHHPR010000285.1:0-1155 GCF_024606255.1 Endozoicomonas sp. SESOKO3 | reverse complement strand
ATTAATATCCATGGTTATTTGTTCTCAGATACCCGATCTTTTTTCTACCAATATTACTGTTGAAGCGGGAGTTAACAATGCTTCAACGGAATAGTTCGTCATGTTTACGAAAAGCCCGCCGATTTTGACAAGCTACTCAATTAGAACACCTGAAATTTCTCGTCCATAGGTCAATTATTTATCGACTTTTAGTACAGCAAGAAAAGCTTCCTGAGGGATTTCAACTCGACCCACCTGTTTCATTCGCTTCTTACCCGCTTTCTGCTTCTCAAGCAGTTTACGCTTACGAGATGCATCACCACCGTAACATTTTGCAGTTACATTCTTGCGCAGCGCCTTGACAGTGGTTCGTGCACAAATCTGACCACCTACTGCAGCCTGAATGGCGACGTCAAACATCTGGCGAGGGATGATCTCTTTCATCTTTTCAGCCAGCGAACGCCCCCTGGAGACAGCATGATCTCTATGAGCAATAAGAGCCAGTGCGTCGACTTTCTCACCGTTGATCAGAATATCCAGTTTCACCATGTTGGCCATCTCAAAACGATCAAAACTGTAGTCCAAAGACGCAAATCCGCGACTGACAGACTTCAGGCGGTCAAAGAAATCCAGAACCACCTCGTTCATAGGCATATCATAGGTTATTGCTACCTGACTGCCAGTGAACTGCATGTCTTTCTGAACACCCCGACGTTCTACACACAGGGAGATCACATTACCAAGATAATCCTGGGGAACCAGAATATTCGCCTGAACAATAGGCTCCCTGATTTCCTGGATACCGGCAGGATCTGGCAGTTTAGATGGGTTGTCCACCTCAATCAGATCGCCATTTTTCAGCTCAACCTCGTAGATTACTGTCGGCGCAGTGGTAATCAGATCCAGGTTGTATTCACGCTCAAGACGCTCCTGAATAATTTCCATATGCAGCATACCGAGGAAGCCACAGCGGAAACCAAAGCCCAGGGCATCACTGCTCTCAGGTTCGTAGAACAGAGAAGCATCATTAAGACTAAGTTTTTCCAAAGCTTCACGGAAAGACTCAAAGTCGTCTGAGCTGACCGGAAAAAGGCCAGCATAGACCTGAGGTTTGACCTTCTGAAAACCTGGTAGTTCCGGAACATCCGGTGTTTTTGCCAGCGTCAGGGTATCACC
>NZ_JAHHPR010000284.1:0-1066 GCF_024606255.1 Endozoicomonas sp. SESOKO3 | reverse complement strand
GGATGGCTGGAAAGCAGCCGGGAAGATGGAGACACCCGTTAAAGCAGCCAGCAAAGTTATATATTTTCCTGGTCAGTATTATCATCGTTGCCATCAGCGTCGGTCATTTCCTGATCGGCAATGAATCTCTTTAATGGTGGAGCAGTAGGAAGTTGGGCAATTTGCTCTTCAAATTTAACCCGCTTTCTTATTGCCAGCTTTGACAGATCTTGTAGCGAAAGAGTGGTATTAGAGCCTTTGATATAGTTGACAGAGATTGCTGTGCTTGTCCGAACAACGGACACAGCCAGGAAAACAGTTTTATGCTTTAGCCCCGAAAATGCGTCTCCCAGATATTTCCCGCCGATTTTGAAGCCTATAACTCCTGCATTCATATCAATTATACAGCTTATCTTTTCGGGCACATCAAATGATCCATTTGATTTATCTTCGGGGTAATTGCCTATAATTTGACCATTATGAAGCAGTTCCTTGCTTTTTATATCCCAGCCCCATGATGACTCTGTGCCGCCAAGAAGATTTCTGTAACCTATTCCTTGATTAGGGGATCCTTCCAGTGCGACCCCAATCACCGGATGAGTACCTCGCATTCCGGTCGGCCATTCAATATCCAGAATATGAATGCCTTTTGAAAAGCCGGTATCCGACATGGCAGTATCTATTCCTTTACCGGGGTTATTACGTTCTAATTTTGTTGGGTCATCTTCGTAGATGTTAATATTGCTGCTGCTTTTGGCTTTATCCCAAATGGTGCGTGCGGAGAGAGCAGTATAATCCTCACTTTCCAAGGCTTTTAAAGATAGAGATGTATAGGTACACTCAGGCAATCGGACCATTTGGTCGACTTTCCTTCCTGCCCAGTAACTATAAAAGCAGGAAGTTAGAGAAGGTATTGATAAATACGACAGGTAATGTGAAATATGGCTTGTCAGATTCATAATTACATCCTTGTTAATTACTCAATATCTATATTTATTTCGACAACTTTAAATTAAAAAAGTTCTTTTTTCTGACCCGATCTTCACCACTCCATAGGTAACTTTCCGGGTTTGAACGATTAAAAATC
>NZ_JAHHPR010000283.1:0-4346 GCF_024606255.1 Endozoicomonas sp. SESOKO3 | reverse complement strand
GTATATATTCGTAAATATTCGTTTTTGGATGTAAGTGAAATGATGCAGGTGCAGACAGAGGGGCTCTTTGATATCTACGTAATTGGTGGTGGCATCAATGGTGTAGGTATTGCCGTAGATGCAGCAGGCAGGGGCCTGAAAGTGGGTCTTTGTGAAAAGTCTGATCTGGCTGGAGCAACCTCATCAGCCAGCAGCAAACTGATTCATGGTGGTCTCAGATATCTGGAACATTATGAATTCCGTCTGGTCAAGGAAGCGCTGGCAGAGCGGGAAGTTCTTCTTAAAATGGCGCCTCATATTGCTTCTCCCATGCGCTTTTGTCTGCCTCACAGACCTCACTTGAGACCCGCCTGGATGATTCGTGCAGGGCTCTTCCTTTATGATAACCTCAGTGCCCGTATTTCTCTCAAGGGATCAAAATCCCTCAGGTTTGGAAAGGATTCTGCGCTCAAGGAAGACTTCAAAAAAGGTTTCGAATACTCTGATGCCTGGGTAGATGATGCTCGTCTGGTCGTCCTGAACGCCATGGAACTTCAGAGAAGGGGTGGAGAAGTTCGTACCCGCACTGAGGCATTGCGTGCTGAACGAAATGACGGTGTTTGGCATATTACTCTTCGTGATGAGATCACTGGAGAAGAATCTGTTGTTCGAAGTCGCGCTCTGCTGAATGCGGCAGGTCCCTGGGTTCAATCTTTCTTTGATCAGGGGCTGAAGCAAAAATCCCCACGGAAAATCCGTTTGATCAAAGGCAGCCATATTATCGTTCCCCGCATTCATGAGGAGCCTCGAGCTTACATTCTGCAGAACGAAGATAACCGGATTGTTTTTGTCATTCCTTATCTGGACAAATATTCACTGGTGGGCACCACCGACGTTGAGTATAAGGGTGAACCTGCAGATGTGTGCTGCTCTGAAGATGAAAAACGTTATCTGTGTGATATTGTGAACAAACACTTCAAACAACAGATCTCCCTGAACGACATTGTCTGGGATTACTCTGGAGTGCGTCCACTCTGTGAAGATGAGTCAGACTCACCCCAGGCGATTACCCGTGACTACACCATGGAACTGGAGGACGAGGATGGCAAGGCACCGTTGCTTTCTGTCTTTGGCGGTAAACTCACGACCTATCGTAAGCTGGGTGAAGCGGCTGTTGGCAAGCTTCAGCCTTATTTTCCTGATATGAGTGAAAGCTGGACCAAAACATGCCAGCTGCCTGGCAGTGAAGGGTTCAAGGGTGTTCAGGGGTGCACTGAAGAGCTTTGTAATGTTCACCCCTGGCTGCCCCGAGAGATTGCTTCCCGCCTCAGTGGAACCTATGGAAATCTGAGCGGTCTCCTGATAGGAAAGAGCCGTTCACTGGAGTGTTTGGGTGAGCATTTCGGTGCCGGACTCTATGCTGCTGAAGTGGATTACCTGATTGAGCATGAGTGGGCTTACCAGATTGAAGATATTCTCTGGCGTCGCACTAAACTGGGCATTGAGCTGGATGAACCTGGCAAGGCTAAACTGGAAGCCTACCTTGCAAAGAGATTACCTGAACTGATTCCGAATCGATTCAGTAGTGAAGAATCATCTCTGAAGAAGGTCGTATAAAGTCGTATAAAGGTGGATTCATCAGCCATCTTTTATATACAATTTTCTACTACAGTCACAACGTCTAAGTAATACATGCAGTCCGTCAACGCTCTTTTTAAATGTCGTCGTATTGCCGCTATCGGTGGTGGCCATGGTCTTGGAAGGGTTATGGCCAGCCTCGGTTTTATGAAAGGTCGACTCGCTGGTATTGTTGCTACCACTGATGATGGTGGTTCCACTGGCCGACTCAGGGAAGCCAGTGGCTGTATCGCCTGGGGTGATTTGAGAAACTGCATCAATCAGCTTTGTTCAGATAGTCCCAACCTGGCACGTATTCTTTTTGAGTATCGTTTCAAAGAAGACAGTGGAGATCTTACTCATCATAACTTGGGCAACCTGATTCTCCTGGCTATGGATCAGATGTGTGTCCGTCCTATGGAGGCTATTAATCTGATTCGTCAGATACTTCAAGTTGAAACAGACCTTATCCCCATGTCAGAAGAGCCTGCCAGTCTTGCAGCCATAATTGATAATCAACAAATTGTGGGTGAGACAAAAATAGATGCTCTGGATCAGAAGCCTGATCGTTTACTGTTGATTCCAGATATTCAACCGACTCAGGAAGCCCTGACGGCACTTGAAGAGGCCGACCTTATTATTCTGGGTCCAGGCAGTTTCATGACCAGTGTATTACCTGCCTTATTGATGAAGGATGTCGCAGAAGCTATCCAGAAAAGTGATGCTTTGACTGTATTTATCGGGAATCTCACTCCAGAGGTTTCGGCAGTCAGACAGATGCTTATTGATGAGAAGCTGAACTGGATGAAGGAAATGACAGGGGTTTATCCCGACGCACTCTTGTGGCCTGAAGAGCGTGAAACACCGGAAGGGATAAAGTGTTCACTGCTTCATCAGCCCCTGGCCGACCCTTTTCAGCCTGGCGTTCATAGCCGGGAAGGAATGCGCAGAGCGCTGGATACACTGGTAGCGAACCATCTGAATTATTGAGGGCATTAGCCCGATGGTTATTAGCGCTTGCCAGTGACCATAACCCAGATCGTTTTGAGTAGGATGCTAACGTCCATCTTCAGCCACTCAGCAGGGCTGCTCAAAGATAGTGCGTAGGCGTGGTCATAAGCGACGTTGTTTCTCAGATCATCGACGGTTTCGTAGAAACTCAGGTTTACTTGAGCCAGTCCGGTCATTCCGGGGACAACATCAAAGGTTCTTTCGGTATAGAAGGGGATGTTATCTTCCAGCTTTTGGCAAATGTCAGGGGGTTCAGGTCTGGGGCCTACGATGGACATATCGCCCATCAAAACATTCCATAACTGAGGTAATTTATCCAGATGGGTTCTGCGAAGAAAGTGACCTACTTTAGTGACTTGGGGAGCATTTCTTGTTGGCCGGACAGAACCGCTTGTGGCCTCTGTATCGACCTTCACCGTTCTGAATCGGGTCATCAGAAAGAGACAAACATAGTTTTCGCTCTGATAGCCAATGCGCATCTGACGATAAAAAACCGGACCAGGACTGTTCAGTTTGATCATTAAAGCAATCAAGGGGTAGAGAGGCAGTGTAAAAATAATGCCTGTCAATGCTATGGATAGATCCATTGCCCTTTTACCGAGAGCGGTAAGCGGGTGGACATACGTGGCATCTTTCATGTCTTTACTCCCTTTCATCTTCGGCTTTCATTTCATACGTCGTAAACCGTAAACCGAGGATTACTGGCTCACGTAAAGAGTCACAGAGAAGGGGTTGTCGTTTGAGACATAGGGTGTTTCATCAATATTGACTGTATTGACGGGTTTGCCACAGTGATTCACGGTCAGGCAGCGCTCAATTGCCCGAGTAGTTTTTTCAGTTGTCGCTGACGTCGGGTTCATTGGGGAATATCCTTTTTCGGGAGTTTGCAGGTGTGCTTTTCCAGGCTCTCAGAAATTCGGCAAATTCCTGATCAGGAACGGGTTTGCTGTAAAAGTACCCTTGGCCTTCTGTGCATCCTGAGTTGATCAGGTGTGTTTCCTGCTCTTTGGTTTCAACCCCTTCGGCGATGACTTCAATGCCAAAGCTTTGACCCAGTTGAATAATCGCTTCAACGATAACAGTGTTTTCTTTATTTTCTGGTAGCCCTTCGACAAAGGTTTTATCGATTTTCAATTTATCGAATGGAAACTGTTTCAGGTAACTTAGTGAGGAGTAGCCTGTTTATTGGGTATTGCTATCAGCTGTGTTCAAATTTTCTTTGATGCCCGCCAGTCAAGCAACATCATTGATTCAGAAGCCTTGCAAATGCTGTCCATGATCAGGGAACCTTCCATTCAGGCTGCCAGTAGACTGGAGCCCACAATGGCCCGGGAGATTCTTTCCGGGTTAATGGAGCACCAGTCAGTCCACATTGCTGCCATCAAAATACCTGATAAACCTGAGCTTGCTGTGGTAAAGCGTGGCCTTTCCAACTCAGGGTATCGCCAGCTCTCGGACTACATATTTGAACCTATTCGAATTTATCGTATTCCTCTACAAAGGGAAATACCCTCTCATCAAAGCTACGGCGAACTCCTCCTGGCCATTGATACGGCTTACCACGGTCAGGAGTTCATCCAGCGCTCACTGATTGTCATGGTCAGCGGTATTTTCAGGGCCATTGCGATGGCATTGCTGCTCTACCTGATCTATACATTTATTCTTACCAAACCTCTGAATCGTTTGATCGTAAGCCTGTCACAGATTAACCCGGACGCTCCCGGCTCTCATAAATTACC
>NZ_JAHHPR010000282.1:0-5171 GCF_024606255.1 Endozoicomonas sp. SESOKO3 | reverse complement strand
TCTTCAAAGTGCTCCTGTAGCCAGCGGGCACTGCTTTTGGATCTGGCCATTTCTACCTTACACTATCTACCTTAAAAACTTTATTCATGACTCTTGGACTTGTGAGCCATAGAGAATAAAGTACAATGATGAACTTTTGATCAACAGTTTCCAAGCCGGTCTTTCCCAATCTTAACAAAAACCGGGAAGCGAGCCCCCGACTGAGGTATGTGATATACAACCTTGTTTTATCGCCCACCAGGAACCTGTTGCCCGGTTGTCATGGCTGTAGGCAATCGGCTTACTGAATATTCAGCCTCAGGATTCTGAAATCATGAGCATTAGTTCTGAAAAAAAGAGACACTTCCGTTCCCTCGGTCACAAGCTGAAACCTGTCGTAATGGTAGCGGGCAACGGTCTGAGTGATGGTGTTATTGAAGAGACAGTGCGTGCCCTGCACGATCACGAGCTGATCAAGATAAAGTTTGCCTTAGGCGATCGTGAAATCAAGAAAGAAGCCATTACCGAACTGTGCAACCGGACTCATGCAGAACTGATTCAAACCATTGGCAACATTGCTCTTATCTATAAAGAGAATAAAGACGCCAAGCCTAACCTTTCCAATGTCAAAAGCTTTTGATATTTCAGGGTGCCTGAGTTTAAGGCACTCCGTTCAGTTCCTTTTTGTATAAAAAGTTCAGAGCATTTAATTCAAGTCGCACACTCTTAATTGCACAGAAAGAGTCCAAGCAGGGTTCATCCAATAAACGACAACATGTGGCTCAAAGTGCTCAACTACTATGAACCCCGTGACAAACGTTACCGGCAGGCTGATGGCCGTTGACGATGTGGTCAACAAAAAAGGCGTCTATGGATAATTGCTGACGGGCAATGAAAAACACCTGAATCTGCGAGCCTTTACGAACAGCCAGAAGTACACCCTTTATGAGGGCCAGAAAGGCATCTGCAACCAATGTGAAGAGTCCTTCAATACCGACCAGATGGAAGCCGACCACATCACCCCTTGGTCAGAGGGTGGCAAGACTGAGCTGGAGAATGGTCAGGTGCTTTGCCGGGAGTGCAATCGCAGAAAGTCCAATCACTGAGTTACGATTGTCCGGTCCAATTGATGACAAAAGGCACACACCCTCTATACTTCTCTCATGAAACGCTTTAACTGGAACCCCCAGAAGAATCAGCAGCTGATCCTGGAACGGGATCGGTCCTTCGAGGAAGTTATTTTCCACATAGAGAATGGCGGCCTGCTGGATGACATCGCCCATCCTAACCAGCAAGCCTATCCCCATGAGCGGATCTTTGTGGTGAATGCACAAGGTTACGTCTGGTTGGTGCCTTACGTGGAAAGCGAGCAGGAGTACTTTTTAAAAACACTGATTCCCAGCCGCAAATTTACCCATGACTATTTAGGAGATTGAACATGAAAAAAACAACACTGGATAACGAGGAGCAAACGTTGCTCGATGCCCTTGAACGGGGTGAATATGAATCCGTGATGACGCCTGAGCGCAAGGCGATGCTGGAAGCGGCGGCCAGAGAGACGTTTAAAAAGGATAAGCGTATTAACATCCGCATTTCCCAACAGGATCTGCTGGCGATTCAGTCACGGGCCCGGCGGGAAGGGATTCCATACCAGACACTGGTGTCCAGTATTCTCCATAAGTACCTGTCCGGCGCTTTGCGGGATGTCTCAACGCTGCCTTAACAATGGGGTGGCCATCACCTCATTACATGAATGACAAAAGAGGAGATCACCAATGGATAGTTTATACAAAACCGACTACACCGCATGGCTAGGCCAGCAACGGGAGCTACTGGCCCAGCGCCAATTTGACCAGCTTGACTTAGACAATCTGTTGGAGGCGATGGAGTACGAGATGGGTAATTATGTTGAAAATTTGGAGTCTCATCTTGTTATTTTGGTATTGCATCTTTTGAAGTATCAGTATCAAACGTTTGTACTCAACCCGCAGCGTCTGGAACCAGAATATTTCAGAAGCTGGCACGACAGCATCTCTAACGCACGTAACGACATTAACGACTTGATTAAAAAACACCCACACCTACAACCCCAGCAGGATGAGGCTTTAGCAAACAGTTACCCTAAAGCCAAAAAAAGGGCTATAGAGCAGATGAACCGATTTATAACTAACAAGCGTCACCTTATGAACAAAAACAGTTTTCCCAAGGAATGCCCGTGGACGTTTGAACAGATCACGACAGAAGACTGGCTGCCTGGGGAGGATGAAGAATGAAAAGTTTGTACGAGACTGACTATCACCAATGGCTAGGCCAGCAGCGTGAATTGTTGGCCGCTAAGCAATTCGATCAACTGGACATCGACAATCTGTTGGAGGCTCTGGAACACGAGATGGGTAATGACGTCAGAGAATTATGTTCTCATTTAGTGATATTGTTGGTTCATTTGCTCAAATATGACTATCAGAAAAGAATTCTGAAAGACCCTTGGGTGGAAGATAAAGTTCTTCAGTCATGGATACCCAGTATCAACAACCCTAGAGATGAAATTGATCTTCACGTTGAAGAAAACCCTTACTTGAGCAATTACTTTCAAGAATCACTCGAAAAAGCCTACGTCAAAGCCAAAAAAAGCGCTATGGAAGAATTAAACCGTTACATAAAAACAGAAAGCAAGCGGCTGAATAAAAACAGTTTTCCCAAGGAATGCCCATGGAGCTATGAGCAGGTTACAGAAAGGGGTTGGCTGCCCGGCGATTAATTACTCATTGATCAAGTACAGGCAAGGTGATCAATAATCAACCCACCTTCCCCAGCAACGCTTCCCGCTCTTCCCGACTCATCCCCCGCAACATCTCTGCCAGCAGACTGTGCATCTCACCAATAGGCGGCTGAGGAACGCCAGAAAGGCATCTGCAACGAGTGTGAAGAGTTCTTCGACATCAACCAGATGGAAGCCGATCACATCACCCCATGGTCAGAGGGCGTATACAGGCTCTTGAATGTTGAATTGTGTCCCGTTTGGCCTACACTATAAAACGCCATTCAATAATCAGAGGGAACCGTCATGAGCAAAAGCGCTGTCGTCAAAGCCAGAGTGGAACCTGAGCTGAAGAAACAGGCTGAAGCGGTGTTTCGCAAGATCGGGCTGAACACGACACAGGCCATTACGCTTTTTTATACGCAGGTTGAGTTGTGCAACGGGTTGCCGTTTGATGTGCGTATTCCTAACGAAGAGACTTTGAAGGCTTTCGAGGAAAGCGACAAAGGGGAAGGGTTGGTAGAGTGCAAAGATCTGGATGACCTGTTTAAGAATCTGGATATTTAAGCGTGTTGATTCCCGTATTTTTAAACCGCTTTCAGAAGGATGTTAAAAAAGCGAAGAAGCAGGGGAAAGATATGGACAAACTCAAGTTTATCACCCGCCAGCTGGTAGAGCAGATGCCCCTGGCTGCCAGGCACAAAGATCACCTTTTAACCGGGAATTTTAATGGCAGGCGGGAATGCCATATTGAGCCAGATTGGTTGTTAATCTACAGGCTGGACGATGATCGCATTGTGTTTGAACGGCTCGGGAGTCATTCCGAGCTGTTCAGATAGGAATCAGTTGCAACCGCCCCATGAGAGATTGAAGTATTCAGCCTCAATTCAGAGTCGCTTCAACTGCGTGCAAGTGCGGTTGAACTCAGCGTTAGCTGCCAGTGTTCACCAATGATTCGATGGCTGACAGTTGAGTCTGTCAGTTAAACAGAGTTGAGAGATAATCCAGGGGCGCGTAAAACTTTTTCCACTGAGTCCATCCGGTCTCTGAAAGGCCTTGTTCCAGTGAATAGCCATAAACGACGTAGCCTGAAAGACCGTTGACAACCGCGAAAGTCAACGCAGGCATCAGAGTGACACCGGCTTTGATAAACGGGTCGTTTGAGGTTATCTTCAAACTGCCCAGCATAAGCAAGGCTCCGACTCCGCCGAGGATCATAGTTCCAGCTTCGGCAACAGCTCCAATTCCGAATCCGATTCCGGCCCCGGCTAAGGCTCCGACTAATGCCCCTGCGGCTCCGACTGAGGCTACGGCTGTCGCTCCGGCTCCGACTCCGGCTCCGGCTCCTACGAAGATTACGGCCCCGACTCCAGCTCCTGCTATGACTTCGGTCTTTGTCTGTCTGTCCACATCAATTGTTAGCACTGAAATAATTCCCGAGAGAGTACCCACAATCACTGCGCTGACAACAGAAGCAAGAGTCGCTTTTGCTGGCCTGTAGCCTTTATGGATCATCGCTTCATAGGCGACAGCCCCTGCCACAATCCCATTCATCATAGAAAATATTTCATATTCCCCAGCCAAATACCATTCGGTTGCAATATCCCTTGTACTCATTTTTCTTAGAATTAGCGCTGAAATAGCGCTGGCTCCGGTTCTTGTTAACGCTTCAGAAGCAAGGTAGATCATGACTACAACAGGCATGTGCTCCCTCTTTATCGTACTAGCGGCATTAGCTGCCATTCCTGCACCGGCAAAATACAAGGGTCTCCACCAGCGCTGTTCCAGAGGCCAGGGAGACACATGCCCGGCCAACGCTACTTCGGCAGTGGTGATCACGGGAGCCAGCTGCGAACAGAAATCTGTTTTCAACGGCTCCAGCTCCTTTGTATCCGATGCAGCCAGATCATATGTGCTTGAAAGCCCGGAGACTATTCCCGCTGTTTTACAGATACCCCACCATACTCCCAGATTGAGCAAGGTGGACAAAGAGACTCCAGCAAGGCTTTCCGTTAGCTCAAGCCCGTTTGCCACCAGTACGGAATCATTAAGAGGCTCAAGAAAATCAAAATCTTTTTTTGAGGGGGGGCTGGCTTGTGCCATCGAATAGAGCAAGCACAAAAGTAACGGACATAGGTTGAATGAGTTATTCATGGTGACTTCCCAGCTACAGTGATTGAACTGGAAATATAGATTCTATTCGGAGCTATGAGTGACAATGTTCATAACTACAAAGTGCGTTGCAAATAAGACAACTATCAAATGCTTCCAATAGACTGAGCCTCCGGCAGAGCGACTGAAGCAGGCATTAGCTGCCTGAGTTTACCTCTGGCTGACAGTTGAATCCGTCACTTAAAAAGAGTCGAGAGATAATCCAGAGGCGCATAGAACTTTTTCCACTGAGTCCAGCCGGTCTCTGAAAAGCTTTGTTCCA
>NZ_JAHHPR010000281.1:0-1022 GCF_024606255.1 Endozoicomonas sp. SESOKO3 | reverse complement strand
TGGAGAGGTTGATGCCAGCGTCCTCGGTGACACTGCCGGTGTCGGTGCCGGTGATCACCGCTGCATCGTTGGTGCCGTTAATGGTAATGACGATATCGTGGGTAGTGCCATCCAGAGACTTGACGGTAACGGTCTCGGTCAGACTGTCACCATCCCCCAAGGCCTGAATGGCTGACTGGCTATTGCTTGCCGAATAACTCCAGTTACCGCTGCCATCAATGGTCAGAGAACCGTAGGTGCCGGTGATCGTCTCGGCGGTGAAACTATTTTCGCCGCCATCAACATCGGTGACACTCAAGCTGCCAGAGGTGGAGAGGTTGATGCCAGCGTCCTCGGTAACACTGCCGGTATCGGTACCGGTGATCAACGCCGCGTCGTTGGTGCCGTGAATGGTAATAACGATATCGTGGGTAGTGCCATCCAGAGACCTCACCGTCAGGGTCTCGGTCAGACTGTCACCATCCCCCAAGGCCTGAATGACTGACTGGCTATTGCTCGCCGAATAACTCCAGTTACCGCTGCCATCAATAGTCAGAGAACCATAGGTGCCGGTCAGGGTTTCAGCTTGAAAGAAGGCTTCGCTCTGGTCAGCATCAGTGATGGTGAGGGAGCCTGATACTGTCAGGGTGCTGGCATGACTGTCTTCAGTGACGGTTGCCGTATCAAGACCTGTTATCTGTGCGTTGTCGTTTGTACCGGTGATGACCAGAGTGGCTGTCTGGGAAACTGAGCCACCATTGCCGTCTTCTATGTCATAGCTGTAGACAATGGTTTCAGTGACTCCGTTCGCAAGATAGTCATAGGCACCGGGGTCAACGGTAAGGGTGTTTCCGTTGATGGTGATGCCAGAGTCATCGCCGGATGACAGGGTGATCTGGGTCACGGAGAGACTATCACCCGTGTCAACGTCTGCAGCAGACTCAAGCAGATCGATGTTGACTGAAGCCGAGTCTTCGACATAATTTTTCGTAAAGCTTGCATTTTGATTGATATCGATCATGAAGAAGGAAAAGCCCGTGTGA
>NZ_JAHHPR010000280.1:0-5038 GCF_024606255.1 Endozoicomonas sp. SESOKO3 | reverse complement strand
CAATGGTAATAGACGCACTCTGGCTGACAACGCCACCATGACCATCCTCTATGTCGTAGCTGTACTCGACGACTTCAGACTCACCTGCAGCCAGATGTTCATAAGCAGAAGCATCCACAGCAAGACTGTTGCCATCATCAGCGATAGTAATACCTGAAGGATCGCCAGCGGTTATCCTTAGAGAGACTGCATTCAGAGTGTCTGTTGAATCAAGGTCAAATGCACCTGCCAACAGGTCAACATTAACGTCACCGCTGTCCTTATCAATCGTCTGGATGACAGCTTCACTGACCTCAGGTTGATCATTGTCGCCAGAGAGGGTAATGGTGACAGATTCTAAAACGGACTCTCCCCTGGCATTCGTTACCAGGTATTCGTAGGTCAGGGTTTCTGTTTCGCCAGCAGCCAAATATTTATAGACTTCAGGGTCAATACTGAGGCTGCTGCCATCCAGACCGATGCTGACGCCTGCCTCATTGCCTTCAGTCAATCGTAACTGAGTCACATAGAGGGTGTCGGAATGATCATTGTCAAATGCCTTTGAGAGCAAGTCGATGGTTGTTTCGCCATCACTCTGGACAATCTCCGCGGATACCGGTTCGGCAATGTCCGGGGCATCGTTGACATCTTCATCGTTGTCTTCACCTGTGACGATGATATCCACAGAAGCCCTTGAACGGGCGCCACTGCTGTCCAGGACTTCAAAGATAAACGTGACAACAGATTGTTCGCCTGCTGCAAGGTAATCGAAGTCACTGCCGGGCAGGAACCGAAAGCTGCCATCGTCATTGAGTATCAATTGTCCTGAATCAGGTGTTGTGACCAGATTAAAGGTCAGGGCTTGTCCGCTATTGCTGTCGTAGGCATTCAATTTGCCTTCGAGCTCTGAAGCGCTCTCACTGCTTCCCATCACCATGTTTTGTGCAGTGGGAGCGTAATTGACGACAGGGGGTACGATTAATACTTCGGTGTATGTTTCAGGCGTCAGTAGTGGTTCAGTGTATTCAGGTAAACTTTCAATGTCTTCTACTGACACCGACAACGGCCCGGTCTCTTTTTGCTCTTCTAATTTTGTGGCATCTCTTTCCAGTACAACGACTTCACCGGAAAGGCCACTGGAGGGGATGGGATCTTGAGAGGAACTGTCATCTTCACTGGCCGGGGGATCTTGAGAGAAACGATGACTTTCTCCTGCTGAAGAGGGTTCAGAAACGTCAACAGGGTCTGCCCGTTCTGAAATAGCGTCCAGTATCTCTACAACTTCTGATGACTCCTGAAGATCAGAGTGTGGTGCAGATTGAAGCATATTCTCCAGCATGACAAGCTGAGACTGCCCCTCTAGTTGAATGACTTCGCTGTTAACCAGAAGAATAGAGACAGGGCTATTGGATTCAGAGACTACCTTCTCATTGAGATAGAGTGGATCGCCTTCTTTAAGAATGCGTTTGCTGCCATCAGGGGCGATGGCGAATACCTCTCCATCCGTTTCCTGAACGTGCCCGATGACAGGTCTGGAACCATCAGAATTGGAATTCATATTCCCTTCCTGAGAAGTGTTATCGCTCAGTCAGAGCATTTTGTCTGGCCCTGAGAATCGGCTTCATGAGATATTCCATCAAGGTTTTCTCCCCGGTAATAATATCGATGTTGGCCTTCATGCCCGGGATGATTTCCAGCGGTTTTTCAGGGTTGCCAAGCTGGTTTTCATGGGTTCTGACGCGAACGATGTAAAAACTTTCGCCTTTTTCATCCTTGATGGTATCTGCACTTATGTGGTCTACCACACCTTCAAGCCCACCGTAGACGGCAAAGTCATAGGCCGTCAGTTTGACGACAGATTTCATACCTTCCCTGAGAAAGCCTATATCTTTAGGGGCAATCTGAGCTTCAACCAGCAGGGATTCCTCTACAGGAACAATTTCCATGACATCCATGCCAGGCTGTATAACACCGCCAACGGTTTTGACATTGATTTTTTTGACAATGCCTTCCACCGGAGAGCGAAGCAGTGTCCTGACGACCTGATCTTCCAGACTGGTTTGTGTTTCAGACAGTTGATCCAGCTTGACTTCAACGTCTTTCAGCTCCTGAACCACCTCTTCCCGGAATTTGATCGTCAGTTCTCGCTTACGTGCCAGAGCTTCCTGATAAGCGTCGTTCAGCTTGGGAATGGACAGTTCTGTCATATTCTTCTCGGATGCCAGATCATTCACTCTCTGCTTGAGCTGGATCATCTCTACGTGAGAAACAACGCCTTGATCAGCCAGAGGTTTGGTCAGTTCCAGCTCCTCTTCTCCCAGCTCCAGACTGGTGGTTAAAAATTCCAGCTGTGACTCGGAAGCGGCCAGTTCGTGCTTGGCTTGAGAGGCTTGCTTGTTGACAATATCAAGCTCGGCTTTGAGGCCGGCATCGCGTCTCTGGTAAATCTGGATCTCACGGTCAACATAATCCTGGTAGCTACTCAATTCGGGAGGAAACTTCAGTGGGCTGCCGGAGAGTTCAGCCTTGAGTCTGGCGGCCTTGGCCAGTTCACTGTAATACTCAACAGCGCCTTCCCTGAAAGTGGATTTGAAGCGGGTATCATCCAGTTGCAGCAATGGCTGTCCTTCCTTGACCAGCTCGCCCTCATGGACAAAAAGCTCTTCCAGTATGCCGCCTTCAAAGTTTTGAATGACCTGTAGATGAGAAGAGGGAACAACTTGACCCATACCACGGGTAATTTCATCCAATGGTGCCAAACTTGCCCAGGTGATGGCTGAGCCAATAGCCAGCAGCATAGTGTAAATTAACAACCTGCCGCCTCTCGGGGCTTTCATTAACATAGCTGCACTGGTATCCGACATGTACTCCAGGTCTTCGGTGCTGACATTGTCTTCTAATGGAGAAGTATTCTTCAGGCTTTCATCTTCATCAATCTGCCTGTCCAGCTCTGCCGGCTCGTCCAGTATGGCTTCTTGGGTCAGAGCTTCCTGATCATCAGAACCGGCTTTATTCCCTGCCTCCTCAAGCGGAGTCGTTGATTGAGCATTTGAAGCCTCATGGGGCTGATTCTCTGGTATTTCAGAAGCGTTTTTATCGTCCTTGTACTCGCTCATTGCACGATCCTGTTTAATCCGTTCAAGGTCATTGGCAGCTCTTTGCTGAATGAGGGTTATTCGATTTTGAGTTTGCCCTGCTTTAGGGCAGCGTGAACCTGATCCTTGGGTCCGTCCGCAACAATCTTTCCGTTATCCACCAAAATCAGGCGGTCAACCAACTCCAGCATGGAAGCCTTATGGGTGACCAGAACAATGGTTTTATCCTTGCATTGCTTTTTCAGTTGTTCTTTGACGCGCAACTCAGTGGTGTTATCCATAGAGCTGGAGGGTTCATCCAGAACCAGAATGGGTGGGTTCATCAGAAGTGCCCTTGCTAAGGCGATACTCTGTCGCTGCCCACCTGAGAGGTTTTGCCCCCTTTCGCCCACAATCATATCCATACCGTTTGGATGTTTGTTGGCGAATTCGGTAACACCAGATATTTCAGCCGCTTTCAGCAGGGCAGCGTCGTCAACGAAACTGGCGCCGAGGGTGATGTTTTCTTTGATGCTGCCATAAAAAAGGGTGATGTCCTGGGAGACACAACCAATACTGCTTCGAAGGTCTGAAGGGTTGATCTGTCTCAGGTCAATACCATCGACTCTGATGGCACCTTCATCAGGCTCATAAAGGCCAAGAATCAGTTTCTCTATCGTGGTTTTTCCAGAACCGATGCGGCCGATGATGGCTACTTTTTCACCGGGATTGATGTGCAAATTGATGTTTCTCAGAGCCTGGATCTCCTGACCCGGGTATGTGAAATTAACACCATCAAATTCAATACTTCCATTGAGTTCAGGACGATTGACATAGTCACGGTCTGCCGGACGTTCTACCGGCATCTCCATGATCTGGTTAAGTCCATCAAGAGCAGATTTAGCCTGATTATAGCGAGTGGCAAGGCCGGCTACCTGAGCCATGGGAGCCAGGCATCGACCTGACAACATAACGGTTGCAATCAGACCACCCATACTGATATCACCCGCAGAAATCAGGAAAACACCGTACGACACCAGCGCAATGTTACACATCTGTTGAACGTAAGCACTGACCGTCGATGCGGAGGAACTCAATAACTTGGTTTTGATACTCCAGGTAGCTATGTGGCCGACTGCTTTTTCCCACTTGTATTGAATTTCGCTTTCTGCCTGGGCAATCTTCAGGGCCTCCATGCCTGAAAGACTCTCAATCAAAGTGGCGTTTTTCTGTGAGTTAGAGCGCAGGGTTTTCTCAACGGAACGCTTGAGAGGCTCCTGAATAGCAAAACTGTACACAGCTATTAGAGCCATGCAGAACACGGGAACGTAGGCCAATGGACCACCCAGAATGAAAATCACCATCAGTATGATCAGAGTGAAAGGCAGATCCACTAGGGCAATCACCGTCGATGAGGTGATAAACTCCCGGATGCTCTCGAATTCCTGAAGGCTTTTGGCAAAGGAACCGACCGAAGCAGGCTTGGCTGACATGCTTAATCCCAACACCCGCTCCATAACCCGTGATGAAAGCAGTATGTCCGACTTTTTCCCGGCAAGATCAATAAAATAACTTCGAATCATTTTAAGAACGAAGTCAAAACTGAAGATAATAACGGCACCCACAGCCAGCACCCAGAGGGTATCAAAAGCCTGGTTAGGCACCACTCTGTCGTAGACATTCATGACAAACAGCGGGCTGGCCACCACAAAAATATTGATCAGCAGGGAGGCCAGCAGGACATCTCGATAAATTCTCCAGGAGCCGAGAATTGTGCCCCAGAACCAATGTCGGGAGCGAATATTCAGCGTCGTGGGAGTTCGCTTATCATATCGGTGTTTTTCCCGGACATAGATGGTGTAGCCGGTATAGTGCTCTTCCAGATCTGAGAGGTCGATGCTTTTAACACCCTCTCCCGCTTCCGGAATAATCACACGGGCTTTTCCTTCTTCATGATCGATATCAATCAAAATGCAAGCTTTACG
>NZ_JAHHPR010000027.1:0-2846 GCF_024606255.1 Endozoicomonas sp. SESOKO3 | reverse complement strand
CTGAAGTTGAAGAAGCGTTATTTCCCAGGATAATTGATCCAGACAGTATTGAAAGCATACTGTTGAAACCGCTGGAGAACACAAGGCGTTTTCCCATTAAAAAAAGACCAAAACAATATTGTATTTTTCTGGACAATGAAATCAAAAGTAATGACAGACCAGAGAACATTAAAAAGTACTTTAGCCTTGTAAAGGCTTTTGTATTAGGTAAATCAGAGATGCTGGATGCTTCATCCGAGGCAACCGTTTCTGAAATTGATCAGCTATCAGAGAGTGTTGCAAGCTATGGGCTAAGCCGGAATGAATATACAGCATCGTTCGAAGTGCTACAGGAAACACCACAACCTGATACCGCTTTTGATGCATTCGTTTATAACCTGCCCCGACTGGAATCTCACTCAAATTATGAGGCTATAAGAAGTGCTCTTTTGAAAAAACATCGCACAAAGTCAGTCTTGGTTCACTATTATTTATGGGCTTATGAGACGCTCAATAATAGCTATGACAACGAACAGGATCTGTTCTGGAATGAGATAATGACGAAGAAGATTGAGGAAAATACACAAATGAAAGCCGTTTTTTTGGCACTTCTGGCAACCGCCGATCTAACGCTTATGTATGATGAAAACCGGAAGGCTATGAGCACCGCATTCGAACGTTATGATTCAAATCTTGCTCCCTGGCTGGATTTTTTTCACTGGATATCAATCACTCCCGCCTTTCTTCTGGGAGAGAAAGAAAGGGCAGACTTCCACCTGAGACGTTATGGAAACCAAAATATTATTAAGTCATTAAGCAATTATCCAGTATCTACTCAACAAGAGTAACAGGAAGGCCTTGACGGGCACGCCCGATGCGGACATTAATGAATGTATAGTTTGATCGGGGATAATCAAGTATATTGTTATTCAGCCTTATCTCTCTCAAACACCATGGCATCAACATTCTCATGCAAGGCCATAATTTATTTCATGCTGAGCAGGGTACTCCCGCTCAATCGGACAATCAGCGCCCTCTGACGGTAACAGAGCTGAACAGCCAAACCCGGCGAATGCTGGAAACGCGGTTCGCAAATGTCAGAGTTGAAGGCGAACTTTCCGGTCTTGCCCGACCCGGCTCAGGACACTGGTACTTCACCCTTAAAGACGCCAATGCCCAGATTCGCTGTGCAATGTTCAAAAACCGAAACCGCAGCCTGCGTTTTGTTCCGGCTGAAGGCATGCAACTGATTGTCAGAGGTCGGGTCAGTCTCTATGAAGGTCGGGGCGACTACCAACTGATTGTCGATCATATGGAAGAAGGCGGCGCCGGTGCTCTTCAGCGTGCTTTTGAGGCGCTTAAGCTCAAATTAGCCACTGAAGGTCTGTTCAATTCAGAGCATAAAAAGCCTCTGCCGGCCTTGCCCTCTCATATCGGTGTCGTGACCTCGCCAACAGGTGCCGCTATCCGCGACATCCTGGCAGTACTAAGAAGACGTTTCCCCTCCATACCCATTACCGTCATTCCCAGTGCAGTCCAGGGTAAAGAAGCTGCCAACGAGTTGGTCAGAGGCGTTGAAATGGCCAATCGCAGCGGGCTGTTTGACGTTCTTATTGTCGGTCGCGGGGGTGGCTCACTGGAAGACCTCTGGCCTTTCAATGAAGAAAGGGTCGCCAGAGCCATAGCAGCTTCCGATGTTCCCGTGGTCAGTGCTGTGGGCCATGAAATTGATTTTACCATTGCTGATTTTGTCGCCGATTACCGGGCCCCTACGCCATCGGCAGCAGCTGAGGTGCTCAGTCCTGACCAACAGGATATTCTCAATAAGCTCGCCTTACTGAACCGCAAGCTTCAGGCTTTAATGAAGCATCGTCTGCAAGTCCTGTCCCAGACGCTCGATAACACCAGTCTGCGCCTGCGTCATCCGGGCGAACGCCTGAGAGAGCATCACCAGCGGCTGGAAGATCTGCACATTCGGCTTCAGCAATCCATGACCATCGCCCTGCAGTTCCATTCTGCAAGGCACCAGAGACTCAACGACAGGCTCCTGCAGTCTTCACCTTCAAGACGCATTGAGCGGCTGCAAGGCCAGTTGAATCTGCTGAAAAATCAACTGGATTCATCCATACAAGTACTTTTAAAGCAGAAAGAAAGTCGCTTAAAACAACTGACCGGCATGCTGGATGCCGTCAGCCCCCTGGCAACACTGTCGCGAGGCTACAGCATTGTGGCCAGGGGCGATGAATTTATTCGAGAGGCCGGGCAACTGACGGAAGGTGAACGGGTGACGGCACGATTCAGCCAGGGTTCAGCAGACTGTCAGGTGATTGAGATTCGCAAATCGTGACGACTATACCTCAATCCTCAACCGTTCTGACTCCCCATAACACCGCTGCCAATCCGGATAATGTCTCAAACCTGGTTAAGAAAACTCAGAGTAAAGGCAGCTGATCAATCAGGGCGATGCCGTACATCAGGCATTAAGCTGTTTTATAAATCCCAGTGCAGTTGCAAATTAAGCCAGGAATCCGTTGACATGCAAAAGAATCGGGCAAGATTTAAAGCGCTGCCTGGAGTAATTCCCTGCTTGCCATTAACAAGTTCATTGACCGGCTGTTAAGGAGGGTGTCGCATAACTCTGCCTCCCATGCTCCAGATTGGGAACCCGTACCTTATCTAAGCTTTAGAGCCGGGTTTTCAGTGGAGGTATGTATTTCCACGCTGGGGCGTGGGAACCAGTTGTTGGAGTTTTGCAACACCTTCTTGATGAAGAAGATAAAAAACACGCTTGTTTTCTTGATCTATCCTTCTCCTCTGTAAACCAGAGGACAAGGATAGAATTATTAAACACTCACTTTTTGCGGCAC
>NZ_JAHHPR010000026.1:0-3204 GCF_024606255.1 Endozoicomonas sp. SESOKO3 | reverse complement strand
CGCAGTGAACAATGGTTTTTCCGCAGGGCTCTTGATGACAGCCTGGACTGGCTGAGCGCCAGAGACTCCAGCAATCCGGCCCTGACAAACCTTCGGCAACTGAAAAAAAATGACACGGCACAGCGGGGTGAATACGATGGTCTGACCGAGCAGCAGACGTCGCTCCCTGACAACGCCACCCGCAGCGTCCGGGGCAGGTTCTTTACCCTCACAGCCCTGGACGACCGGATAGGAGTTTACCTGACGCCGGACTACCTGAGCAGTTCCAGTAACCAGACCCTCGCCAGTGACCTGCGCCAACTGGTGGACGCCAGCGATCTTTTCAGGCGCCGGGTGAACAATACCGACGAGTTCCGGAGACAGCTGGGCAACGCAACGACTCCGATAAGACCCGACACCCTGGGCGATATACACGACCGTGGTTTACTGAAAATCCCCAACGATGAACGCAACAGAACGATTCCCGGAGACTATGTCAGCCTGATAATCCCCGGTCACGATGGCGCATTCCCCGGCAGTGATTCCGGCCCACTGACCTATCTACCCATTCGTCATGGTGTGGAAAATGACACTGTCCATGACCATGCTCCGGGTAACCGGACAGACATTGCGCCCGTTAACCAGACCCTCAATAACGGCACCTTCACGCTCATTCATTTTGATCCGGGCCGGGGAGACATTCCCTTCGGTTCCGGGTGGCTGTCAGCCTGTATTCCATTCTTTTACCAGTTACAGAAGGCATTACAGCTGGCACTTGGCATAGCGCCGCAAGAGGATGCCAACGCAATCAAAAACCGGATTCGTACTGACCTTGGTTTGCCAAAGCATTATCCGGGACAGGACAGAAAACCGTTACCCGTAGTAGACCCCCGTCAGGTGATGGTCAAAGAAACCCTGCCAATGCGGGTAAGGTTTAATCAAACGACAGTGACAGACAGCAACCAATCCGTGCGTCTGGCGGTGAGCGGGTATGGCGCCCTGGGACGTCACCTGGAACTGACGGCAGAGCCTGACGGCAATGGCATCTATCGTCTGCAACTGGCGTCCATTGGTAGAATGCCAACGGATGATCGTCTTCAGCCGCCCTCACTGCGCTGGTATCCCGAAATGCCCAAACCGGCGGCAAGACACAGGGTTCGCCGTGCTGATTCTGATCCTGGTGAAGGTTCAGACTCAAAATTAATTGACCAACTGATTCCTGACTCCGGGACATTCCATAAGGAATTTGCGCCGTTATTGCACTATCAACTCACCGTAAACGCAGACCTGAACAAACGTTTTGAAAGCCTGCTCACGGCTTTTACGGCGCTTGATAGCTTTCGCCACAGGACTACTCCATCAACCTTTATTTCCGTAATGGAGGTCTACGACAAACTCATCACCCTGATCGGCCATCACCCGCTGGAAACCAGCGAAAAATTTGCGAAACTGGCTACAGACATCCGGAGCTGGTTTGAAATCAGCATGAAATCTATCCCTGAAACACTGCATTTTGTCAGCGTTGATCCAACGGTCAGGGAGCTGAATCGTATCCGGTTATGGATTGCGGCGAATTCAAAGTCCGATTTACAAATAAACCTCTGGTACGACCCGCAGGCAATGCTCGCCTCTCTGCTTGGGGAAGCCCTCAAAGAAGCAGTGACCAGTGAATTAACCAATAAACCCAGTCCCGGTAATCCGTCTGATTTTGAATCGGATTTACTGAAAGGATTCATGAGGTTACAAGATGAGGCCTGGAAAGCCATAGAGTCAAAAATGGCACAGGGCCAGCCGTTTGATCAGGCGGTAAAGGACTTTCTGGTGGACCACCTCAATAAGACGGACATTGACGGTAAAAAAGCCCGGACGCTGGAATCCTACCGGCAATTTACAGAGCAGATAAAGTCTTCTTACCCAAGTGCGAAGTTTTCCTTCAAAGATATTAATGAGGTCTGGACCAGTACCTATGGGGAAGAGGGTCAGGAGGCCAGAAAGTACTATCTCAGGGAGCTGGGGTTGCGTGGAAACAAACCTGCGGCCAGTGCACTGGTGAAAAACAGGGTGATTGGCACTCTTGGTGGTGTTTATTCTGATACGTTCCTTTCGCCAGCCATTCATGAGGATCTTTTCAAGAATATTGATTATTCAGGTGTCAGCGAAAAGCATTGGGACAGGGTAAAGGCAGTACAGACCCAGCTGGTCATCCAAAGACTTGGCAAATTCCTTCCTGATGACCTGGATCCTGCCGTAGAACAGTGGGTTTCAGACGATCTCACCTGGTTCGGTAAAAAATACGCCCGGTTAAAGAGAGACAGCGAGCAGCGTGTAGCGAGTGCCGATCCCTCGCAACTGTTTAAGCCTCTGGGAAAAATTAAAATTATTCCCGGTGAGATTGAACTGCCATCGGAAAACAGTCCGGGTTTATTTATCGCAGCATCACAGGGCGACCTGACCATGAAGGTGGCCCAAAACAGCCTTTTATCAGATCACCGGAAGATTGATCAATTTAAATTATCTGAGGTGACAGATTGGAAAGACGCCCGTGATACAAAAACATCTTTAACCAAAAAAAAATTTCGTTCCCCGGAATTGGTTTTTTATCGATACGGAGGTATATGGAAGTTCGCGAAAGGCCATGAAATACTGAATGGCGATAACGCACTAGAGGAAAGCAAGACTGCAATGGGTTGGAGTCGAGGCTATCGAGCTATGCTTGATACTCTTCAGTTGTCTCCCGGGAAACGCTATACCATTTCCAGCGAGGCAGAAGCTATCTGGAGACACGAAAAAGATATCACAAGCTATATAAAAACGGATCCGCAGAGCAAAAACCAATACAGTCATCAACTGGTTCTCCAAATGGAGACTGTCGATGATAACCCTATCAGCAAGGCCAGCCGTTACCTGTTTCGCAAATATAAAAATCATCAACAAACTGATCACTCAATCCGTTGGCTGATCATTGACAACGGTGATTGGTCAGATGGCGAGACCGGCGCCAAGGTCAACCGTGCCGATATTGGCAAACTGCTGGACGGTGATAGCCGAATTCATGTGGTAGGCCTGGGTGAAGCCAAAGACGGGGAATTTACCCTGAGCGGGCAAAGTGCACCAGACCTGTCAACAAAAATCAATGAATTGATCGGTAATGCCCCGGTTAAAACCGTTAACCTGATAGGCTCAGGTATCGATCACAACGGGCTTGTTAGTCAATACCTGAAAGAC
>NZ_JAHHPR010000279.1:0-2701 GCF_024606255.1 Endozoicomonas sp. SESOKO3 | reverse complement strand
GCTGAGATTGCTATTGAGCTCCGGACAGAAGCCAGAGAAATTTTTATTGCTGCTGCTGAACAGGAAAAAGAGTGGGCTGAATACCTGTTCCAGAATGGCTCAATGATTGGTTTGAACAAGGACATTCTCAGCCAATATGTCGAATACATCACCAATCAGAGAATGGCTGCCCTGGGCTTTGACCCGGCCTTCCCACCCCGCCAGAACCCTCTACCCTGGATGAATAGCTGGCTGAACAGTGACTCTGTCCAGGTAGCGCCTCAGGAAGTGGAAGTCAGCTCCTATCTGGTTGGACAGATTGATAACGAAGTCCAGACCGATGACTTCAGCAACTTCTCACTCTAAGAGATAGCACGATGGCCACTGGGGGCTGAACGAGTAAAGACAGCCTCCCGGCCAACCGTTTACCAGGAGATCCTCATGGCCAACATCGTCAAGATACTGGATGGCTTCAGCTTCATTTCCAGAAGCGACCTCAACCTGCTGGAGGCGCTCGAGTCACAGAAGGTGGATATTGAATACCAGTGTCGTGAAGGATTCTGTGGCAGTTGCCAGGTTCAACTGGTGGCCGGTGAAGTGGAATATTTCGCAGAACCCGTCGCTTTTGTCCCCGATGGAAAAATCCTGCCCTGCTGCTGTTATGCCAAGAGCGACCTTACCATTGAGATCCCCGGTGGCTGTCATATCAAAAAAGAGCAATGACACGGCAAAAAACAAGCCCCTTTTTATATTAATAAAGCTATTAGAATTTAATCTAATATAACAAAGATAAAAATTTTGGCCTTATCCCTAATCAACTTGTCACTCCTCTGAACTAAGATGCTCTCGCCCTGTCTAATAAACATGAACGTCAAAACATTCAGGGAAGGGTCGAGACTATGACAAGGAAACTCACATCGCAATACCCGCGTATTATACTGCTTATTCTGTTGGCCTGCGTACTGACAGTTTTTGGATCAAGCCAAAACGTATTCGCCAGAGGCGAAAAACCCAATCTCAACAAGATTCCGGGGCCCGACTCCACTCAACGGTATATCAACTCTCCTGCCGAAAAGTTCAAGCATCGCCTGGAAGCACTCTACCCCTATGCATTTGCCAGCTACCTGTCCTATCGTTTCAGAACTGCCAGTGATAGAGCGGGCGTCAAAGAGGCCCTGGAAGATCGCCTCACCCATATTCAGTATCGCAACGCAGTCAAGACAGATGTACCTGAAAAATGGTTAACACAGGGAGTGTTTGACACCCGGTATGATGCCAACCGAATCTACGACCGCGAAGACTCCGGGTTGAAAGCCAGAGTTTTCCTCCACACTTCAGAAAAGAAAATTCTGATAGCGTTCACAGGAACAGAATTTGATAGCCTCAACTCCCTGACCAATGCTGCCTGGACACAGGGTGGCTATGGATATGGCTATCTGACACAGATCATCTCCTACTTCTCCAGCTTCATCACTGCCGGGGATTACTTTCCACTGGAAGTTCCCATGCTGAGAAGAGCTTTGGAGCTGACTGTCGACCTGTATGAGCACTACCCTGACCATGAGTTTGAGCTGACAGGCTCCTCTCTGGGTGGCGCAATCGCCCAGTATGTTTCCTTTAAAACCCGATTCAAGGCGGTGGTATTTAACAGTCTTGCCCTGAACTCTGCCATCTACTGGCACATTCAAAATGAAGAACCCGACCTGAAGCCAAAAGCACTCATCACTCATGCTTACCTGAACGGAGAGTTATTGAACGATACTCTTCAGGGGCTCTTCATCCAGGGTCCGGCCCACGCTATCTATGCCCAGGGCAGCCTGCCTGTTGAAGGACTGGAGATTCCAGTACCCGCTTCTGAAAAATCTCTGCACGGATTAGGTCAGTTCTGGTCTCGACACACTGCCAGTGGACTGCTGAGAGCGCTTGAAGCCAACATACAGCTTAATCTTCCGCCGCTGAAGCAGAAACCTTCGTGAACGTAAGCAAACTGAAAAGCAGCTAAGCTATATTTCTCCCAACCATTCTGTCCCCCTGACACCACCTCGACACAAAGAAGGCTGAAGAGACTGTGAGCAGAGTTGTTTCCAGCAACAATCTACCCGGCAACAATCTACACGGGAACAATTTATCCAGAAACAACAATGTATTCAAAATTAATGGTTCCGGAATCAGAATAATAACAAACCTTCTCCTCAGCCTCTGCCTGTCGCACCCTCTGGCCATCTGGGGTGAGGTCCGTATTGAAAAGTCTTTCACTCTGATCGGTACCCACAAATACCCGGACAGCTTCACTCATTTTGCTTACACAAACCCCAATGCACCTAAAGGTGGTGTCCTGAGGCTAGCCAGGACAGGCTCATTCGACACTCTGAACCCATTTAACGGCAAAGGAACTACGCCTGATTACCTTTACCACACCCACGGCTCATTAATGACCCGGTCAGCCGATGAACCTCACACTCTTTATCCCTTTCTGGCCGAAGCCATCGAATACCCTCACGACTTCAGCTGGGTTGCTTTTCATATCAACCCGGCAGCAAAGTTCAGCGACAACCACCCTGTCACGTCAAAAGATGTTGTATTCACTTTTGAGTTATTCAAAAGGGAGGGCTCACCCTTTTTGAAAAATCTCTATAAAGACGTCGCCAGAGTTGAAAAAACTTCGCCACACCGAGTCGTTTTTTACCTGGACAAACCTGGCAAGAAGCAGCTTGCCCTGCTG
>NZ_JAHHPR010000278.1:0-2657 GCF_024606255.1 Endozoicomonas sp. SESOKO3 | reverse complement strand
GCTTGAGGTTGTAAGTTCCTGGTCAGGTATTTATTCACCCGTTATTTGATTCTTGGTGACCTGACCTGGGGCTGGGACTGGGATACTGGCTTTGAGTTGTTATTACAGAAAGAAGCATGATTACTGATTCGGTTGGCGGCCTTACAGGGTGATTGCGCAGAATGGAGTAATGCACAGGAGAGCGGTTTGAGCCCAATTCTGCCTGGCGCTTGAGGTAAGAGGGACGCACATGAGGTATTATGGGGAGTCATTTTGTCTGAATACTATTGAACTAATTACGACTGAATATGTTGATTGATTCACATTGCCATCTCGACCGTCTCAAGCTCGACAGCTATGACGGTGATCTGGACGCAGCACTTGACGCAGCAAGACAGGCGGGGGTTGAAAGAATGCTTTGCGTGGGCATTGATCTTGAGCATGCAGATGCTGTGGTTGATCTGGCAGATAAATATCAGGATGTGTATGCCTCGGTTGGAATACATCCTCTCGAAAAAGAAGCAGCCGAGCCAGATCTGCAAACCCTCCTGCATTATGCGGCTCACCCAAAGGTGATTGCCATAGGTGAGAGTGGTCTTGATTATTATTATTCGGCTGACAATAAAGAAAGGCAGCAGGAGCGGTTCAGAATTCATTTGCAGGCGGCTGAAAAGTCAGAACTTCCCATTATTGTTCACACCAGGGACGCAAGGGAGGATACCCTTGAGTTGATACGCCGGCATGGCGATCTGGACAAAGCGGGTGTGTTGCACTGCTTCACAGAGAGCTGGGAGATGGCGAAAGAGGCGATGGAGCTGAACTACTTCATCTCTGTTTCCGGCATAGTCACGTTCAGGAATGCGACTGAATTAAAAGAGGTCGTTAAGAAGTTACCACTGGAGCGGCTTTTGATTGAAACCGACTCTCCTTATTTGGCACCGGTTCCTCATCGAGGCAGGCCGAATGAGCCTCGCTATCTGCCTGAGGTAGCAAAATGCGTGGCTGACCTGAAAGGTATCTCGCCAGAAAAGCTGGCTGAGATCACGTCTGCAAACTTCTTCCGACTGTTTCCCAAAGCGGCTTCCTGTTGAAGCAGGGAGCGTTCGTTGACAATTCGGACTGTTGATGACGATCCATTATTCGATATTTACCGAGTCGATAGCCACTTTGAATATAATAGTGACTTCTTTCTATATTAAGGGATTACACGATCATTCGCCTATGGCATATCCAGAAGACTGTCTTTATAATTGCGCCACCATTTTTTTCTATGGTGAGCCGTAGTGGCCACGTAACGATGGATTGATGTGAGATTGTACTCAGGTCTCAGGTAGATCCCTCCAGGACTTGTTTTTGAAAGCATAAGTCCCGGAGAGGGCTGGGCAGTAAGAGGCTTGGGAACGTTTACCGTCAGTTTGCTTGAATCAGAATATTTACAAATGGGACTCATTTCAGCGGGGTGCGGTCTCTTTGTTGTGCGTTTGATTGAAGTGGAGATCATAGCTTTAGTTCTGACTTCCTGTTGGAAAAAAAAGCTGGGTATTCAGGGTTGTATTGGTCAGCTGTCGGTTATCACCGGAGAGGCGGGTTTATTCCGGACCTGAAAATTGATTGATTAGGCGAAAGGTATGATCAAAATCAAACAGGGGCTGGATCTTCCGATTACAGGAGCGCCTGATCAAAGCATAGCGGATGGCAGGGCAGTTCGCTCTGTCGCCGTGATTGGCTTTGATTATGTGGGTATGAAACCTACTATGGCTGTTGCTGTCGGGGATCGAGTTAAAAAAGGGCAAGAGCTCTTTACCGATAAGAAAACACCGGGTGTGCGCTACACTGCGCCCGCTGCCGGTGTGATTGCTGCGATTAATCGTGGTGAAAAGCGGGTGCTTCAGTCAGTTGTCATTGATGTCGATGGTGACGATGAAGTCACTTTTACTGAGCACAAGCCTGAAGCACTGTCATCTCTGACTGCTGATCAGGTAGAAGCCCAGCTGAACGGCTCTGGATTATGGACTGCTCTGCGCACCCGCCCCTTCAGCAAAGTGCCTGCCCTGGGTTCCCGGCCGGTCTCCATTTTTGTGACTGCTATCGATACTAATCCTCTGTCAGCTAATCCTGAAGTCATCATCAGTGAACATGCTGAAGCGTTTGAACAGGGCATCAACATCCTGGGCAAGCTCAGTGGTGGCAAAATCTTCCTGTGTAAAGCACCCGGTGCCCGTATTCCTGCCGGTATCGCCACTGCAGAAGAGTTTGACGGGCCTCATCCAGCTGGACAGCCCAGTACCCATATTCACTTTCTGGATCCGGTAAGTGCTCAAAAAATCGTTTGGCAGATCAACTACCAGGACGTCATTGCCGTGGGCAAGCTGTTCACCACCGGTAAACTCTTTACTGATCGTGTTGTTGCCCTGGCAGGTCCTCAGGTTGAGAAGCCTCGTCTGGTGCGTACACGTTTGGGTGCCAGCACCGATGAGCTGGCAGCAGGTGAACTGAAAGAGGGGGATAACCGTATTATCTCTGGTTCTGTGTTTGGTGGCCGAACTGCTAAAGGCTCCTTTGCGTTCCTGGGTCGATATCACACACAGGTTTCCGTTCTGGAAGAAGGCAACGAGCGTTTGTTCATGGGGTGGGTAAATCCGACCATCAACCGCCACTCTGTCCTGAATGTGGTGACT
>NZ_JAHHPR010000277.1:0-1113 GCF_024606255.1 Endozoicomonas sp. SESOKO3 | reverse complement strand
GGTGGAGGCCGATGTTCTGGTGATTCTGACGGATCAGAATGGTTTGTATACAGAAGATCCTCGTAAAAACCCCGCTGCGAGATTGATGAATGAGGCCAGAGCCCTTGATCCTGTTTTGGATGCTATGGCGGGTGGTGTCAGCGGTCGTCTGGGTCGCGGTGGTATGCAAACCAAGCTTCGGGCAGCTCGTCAGGCTGCGGCTTCTGGTGCGGCAACAGTCATCGTCGGTGGGAAGATTGAGAATGTCATCCGTCGTCTTTTTGAGCAGGAAGTTCTGGGTACTTTGCTCACGCCGGATCATGAACGAATGGCTGCTCGCAAGCAGTGGTTGCAGGGGCATATGCAGACTTCAGGTAAGCTGATGCTGGATGCGGGTGCAGTGAATGTGCTTAAAAATCAGGGCAAAAGCCTTCTTGCTGTCGGGGTAAAGGCTGTAGAGGGGCGCTTCCTCCGCGGGGAGATGGTGGCCTGTGTCGATGAGTCCGGCCATGAAGTGGCTCGTGGTTTGATCAATTATGGTTCAGATGATGCCAGGAAAATTATTGGTAAACCCAGTCACAGGATTGGTGAATTGCTAGGTTATTCGGGAGAGCCTGAGCTTTTGCATCGAGATAATATGGTGCTTGCAGGGCATTGAGCCAGTTATGGGGTCTATGGGACCAGATCGTAACTTATTTTGAAAGTAGACTTCATGATCTGATCCCGGTTTTCACACTTTTATTCCTGTTTGTTTTTTCTCCACAGAAAGGATGATGCTTTTGCCAAGTGTTTGCCCAGCCAGGCAGTATGGCTGGCAATCAATCCTGATTGTTTGGCAGCCCAGAGAATCAGGAAAAAGTTGGAGGCGACAAATTTTTTGCCGTAGTAAGGCCAGTTTTTGGCACTGATGGCGCTGTGTTTCCTATTGTATTTGAAAATGGGGATACAGTCTTCCAGAGGGGAGCCTGTCAAACTTTCAAAGATAATGTTAAAGGCAGCCTGACCAAATGAAACACCCAGAGCGCTTCTTGCGCCCATGCCTAAATATTTGGCCGCTGCCATTTTGATGGAGCTGAAGGTAAATGCAGAGACTGCGACTTGTTGGCTCAGAACAGCCCATGAGGTGGTTGCTAC
>NZ_JAHHPR010000276.1:0-1250 GCF_024606255.1 Endozoicomonas sp. SESOKO3 | reverse complement strand
GTGGCTAGAGTCCTTTTATGAAGATGACAGGCAGGACAAACGGATACCAAAAAAGCTTGAATCAGTGCTATTCAGGAAAATACAAATCCTGGATGGAGCTTGCAAAGAATCGGATTTAAGGATACCGCCGGGAAACCGGTTTGAACATTTGACCAACAACCTCAGCGAATGGTGTTCAATCCGGGTCAACAGGCAATACCGCCTGGTATTCAAATGGATAGATGGCGTGGCTGTAGACACACATCTTGATCCACACACTTACAAGGGATAAGACTATGAGGGCAACCAAGAGAAGACCTGTATCCGTAGGCGACATGCTGAGGATGGAATTCATGGAGCCGATGGAACTGAAGATTATTGATCTGGCTGAAGCCATGGGCGTCCACAGAAATACTGTCAGTAATATTCTGAATGACAGAACGGTGCTGACAGCACCACTGGCCATCAAACTGGCGGCGGCTTTAGGTAATACTCCCGAGTTCTGGCTTAATATCCAGCATGCATGCGACTTATGGGATACCAGGACCCGGTATAACGAGGAGTCGAAGGCTGTGAGACCTGTCACAGCGTTCAAAAGACAAACAGCTTGATAAGAGCCACACTCAGGAAATCTCCACCAAATCCCCTTTAGCCTCAAGCCAGCTCTTGCGATCGCCAGCCCGCTTTTTAGCCAGCAGCATGTCCATCTCTTCACGGGTCAGTTCAAAGTCTTCCAGTGTCAACTGAACCAAACGACGAGTGTCGGCAGACATGGTGGTTTCACGAAGCTGTAACGGGTTCATTTCTCCCAGACCCTTGAAGCGCTGAACGTTGACTTTGCCCCGTTTCTTTTCGGCCTTGATTCGTTCCAGTACACCTTCTTTTTCTGCTTCATCGAGGGCGTAGTAAACGTCTTTGGCGACATCGATTCGATAAAGAGGTGGCATGGCTACGTAGATATGTCCTTGTTCTACCAGAGCTTTGAAGTGTTGTACGAACAGTGCACAGAGCAGAGTGGCAATGTGCAGACCGTCAGAGTCGGCGTCCGCCAGGATGCAGATTTTTCCGTAGCGCAGTCCGTCGAGTTTGTCTGAACCAGGGTCAACGCCCAGGGCGACAGAAATATCATGAATTTCACGAGAGGCCAGTACTTCGCTGGAATCCACTTCCCAAGTGTTCAGGATTTTACCGCGTAGCGGCAGAATCGCCTGATATTCACGATCCCGTGCCTGTTTTGCAGAGCCCCCTGCAGAATCGCCTTCGACCAGGAA
>NZ_JAHHPR010000275.1:0-1000 GCF_024606255.1 Endozoicomonas sp. SESOKO3 | reverse complement strand
GCTCTGCATGTCTATATTGGGCAGGAAGGTCAACAGGCATTGCGTGGGAAAAAGATGTTGCTCCAGAGCAGTGATCAGGGTTGTATCAACCACAGTGAAGGGCGGAACCGGGATATTGGCCTGCTGCATAAGGTGCAGAAATAGTCCCTTGCCGCCCATAAAAGCACGGGTTTGCCTGTCAGTGGTGGGTGGCAAGATGGCGGGCCAGCGATTATCTGCATCCGGAAGTTTGATATCACGAGCAGGTAGTTGAGGATAACAAAGATCAGTTATGTCTGAATTATCTTCTACGCAAGGAGGGGAGTCTTGATTGACAGAAATAACAGAACGAGCGAATGCGGATGCCTCGTAGCAGTCTGGTGCACAGTCAGACTCTGACAAAGTAAAGCCAGATAGTGTTGTTTGAATCCCTTCCATGACTGTGATCTCCATAATTATTTTCAATTTCGACCAGTGTTTTTGAAAAAAGTTTCAACTACCTGCCGGTCCGAGTTTAAATTGCAGGAACTTTTTTGATCTAACAAAGTCATAAACCATAGTGCCGGTTTTAAAGGAATCTTAATGAGCATCAAGTAATTCTAATCCGGACATCACCATAACTCTCCAATTACTCTGAGATTTATTGATATGGATTCATTACCAAAAACAGGAAGTACATTCTCGACAGTGTCGTTTACGAGCCCTGAGAGTTGTCCGGCGCAATCTGGCAGGAATTCAAACACTGCACATTGCCTGTCACCGGGTAACAGAGAGCAGCTAAGACAGGAATTGCGGGCAACTGTAAAGGCCGGTACGTTGGGTGCTCGACAGATTAAGGTGTGTGAATCGGAGTCATGTTATGCAAGATTCGAAAAAGAGTTGGCTTATCTTGACCATAACGACGAGATTCCAGGACCAAGACCTGTCAATCTGATTATTGAAGATGTGCCCACGATATTATCCAGACCGAAGGATGTCACAGTTGGCATTCTAAAACCCGATACGCTCGCTGCGTATAAAC
>NZ_JAHHPR010000274.1:0-2389 GCF_024606255.1 Endozoicomonas sp. SESOKO3 | reverse complement strand
TTTTCATCATCAAAGACTTGTAGCAGTGCCGAACCATCTGGCTCCAGGGCAATGGTTGCCAGGGTTTCATCAGGTAATCTGCAGGCTTTGAGCTTATTCAGGGCATTGCTCAGACGATAGATGCCCCGTGGTTTCAGCAGTGTGCTTTCAAGGCCCAGCTCAGCTTTATGCGTTCGAAAAAAATCCAGTTGTGGCTGTTCGCGGACAAAATCATGCCAGTCTTCTGTGGAACCAGGCTGTTGTTTCAGAAACTTGAAACGGCGATAACCCTGAGGTACCTCTGCGGAAGGAAAAGCCAGACTGCGACCGTAAATTTCAATATTCCCGCTGTTGATCAACTCCGCTTCCCAAAGCCCGGACATTTCCGGCACCGTCTCTTTTGGGTGTTTCCTGTTAAATTCAGCCACCTCCCGGAGGAAACATTCGCTATAAAACCTGTCTGGATTAAGTGCACACCCGGCACCAACCCCAAGGGCAATCAGATGCCATGGATAGAACTTATTGCGATAATATAGGTCGCAGCGCCGTTCAATAAACAGTGAGTCGCGATCATCAGGTGTTGCTGACAGGTGCTCAAGTAGTTTTTTTTGTATGTCCGGAGAGACAACCCGGAGCACCTGCGCAGCATATTCAACCGGTAAACCGTTCTGATGTATTAACCTGATAAATTCCAGTGTTTGCTGCTCATCCCGTAAAACGTCAGGGTGATGCTCAAAATAGTTGATCACTGGCTGAAGTGACTGTGTTGCACGGGGTGGGGGCTTGTGTCTTAGTTGTGCGCCATATGAATACTCAGCAGAGCGCAAGCTGACTGCTTTGAAAGTAGACGGCGGCAGGGATTTAAACAGTTGCAGGAACTCAGTAAACCAGTTGACATTCAAAGGGCGTTTTCCGTCTAAATGTTCCTTCATACAATCAATGAGATGGCCAGAAGTGGTTAGCTTGATCAGAGCGCTGCGCCGGGTTCTGGCCAGTTGACTGTCATCCTTTCCGGATAGGTGTGTTGAGGCTAATTGCGCACAGTGATGTCGGTATAAAAGCAACAGCGGTGTTGCGCCGCTGTGGTCCTGTTGATTAGCCAGAATTCTGGCGGGCAGATATTCAAACAGCTGGTCATAACGGGGGAGATAAGCCTCCAGACAGTGATATCTGCATAATTCGCCGTTAGAGTAACTGCTCGGAAGTGCTGTCGCCATAAGGTGCAGAATATTACTGCCGTTATTAAATGTCTGATTAAGAATTGTGGGTAAGGCGCCTGCCAGCAACCGCTTGAACAATTCCCGCTGGCCCAGGATAAAGGCACAGACCAGAAGCTGTTCCCGCTCCTGATGATCCAGCTTTTTCAGTGCTTCCAGAATCAGCTTTTCATGCCTTTGGGCATTCACCTCCAGCATACAAAGTTGCAATATGAAAAACTCTGAACCCAGTGCCGTGGTGATGGTCTGGCAGAAATCCTGTGACGTCTGAAGGTCGCCATGTCTGATGTCCAGTGATTCGAAAATAGCGGTTATCAGATAGGGCGCTGAACCATCGGAAATCCGAAGAGATTGATTAATTTTTGTTAGACGAGGGCAACGTTGTTGTGCCATCTCACTCATAAGCTCCCGGGCTGTTTCCTGCAGTTGCCCCGGGGTAAGGTATCTGTCCAATATTGCCATAAAGTCCGGATCAGCCCTGCACATCATTGTTTTGGCAAGGTTGCCAAGAAGTCTCAGCACTGTTTCATGGCGTGTGTTACCCAAGAGTTGCTTTAGTAATTGGGGAGGTATATTGATTGTACAAATCATCCAATCAGCATCAAGTCCCAGCCCCAAATCAGCCAGCGTTTGCAGAACGGAAATATTTTCGGGAAGGGTAATATCGCTGACAAGGGTTTTGATCAGTGCTTGCAAGGAAGACAGATAGAATCTTTGATTGTCCCCGGGATGGTCCTTACTCAACCTTTTAAGATCATACTGGGCTTTATCTATCTGTTCTCGCAGCAATTTATTACCAAATGGAATGTCAATATTGCCTATTGCATTCTGAACCCGGGATACCCATTCACGACGCTGGTCGAGATTGGAAGTGATGTGCCGCTGGTGTAAAGAGCAACCGGAGGACCCACCCGATCGAGCCGTTTGATTGCTCAAACCCGAAGTGGGCACATTAGAGGAAACATCTGTTTCCGGAACGGTGCGACTGAACAGGTTAAAGAGAGTAGCGCGGGACATCCATGGCAGCATCATTCATTCCATCAATAATTTGTTTTCTGAATTTTCTAAATCTTCAGACCAGCAAAGTTTGATTTGGTTCAAAATCATCCAGAAAACATCGCCAGCGGTGTGAACTTTGTTTACCAAATTGAGCGGAAAGCCCCGTACTTCTAGTTCGGGGATGGATAGCTCGC
>NZ_JAHHPR010000273.1:0-12105 GCF_024606255.1 Endozoicomonas sp. SESOKO3 | reverse complement strand
GCACAAGCGCCCACACGAATTGTCTGATAATTTGTTAAAGAACTGGATTAAAACAAGAAGGTTTTAATCGGCTGAACCAGCGGTCAAGCTGATCAGCGAGGCCGCTATGTTACCGCGACCGTTTTTGTTGTCAAGCGCTCTCTGTGCTAAAGAGTCAAAACGGCTTTTCAACTCGCTGAACTGACAGACGCTCATGCTTAATCAGCGTTGCTTTTCTTGTTCAGCGGCGGCGCATTCTACCGTGTCAGCTGATGTTGTCAACCTGCCTTTTTGTCAGGTGATTCAGCTCTGCTGCTGTGGCAATCTGCTCCGTTGGAGGAGGCGTACTATACAGAATTTCATAAGAGGTTCAACATGCGAAAAAGTACTAACGTACTATCCCTTAATAATTAAGAAGGTTATTTTTTGTCGCAGTTACTTTACCCACCTGCCAGCAACAGAAAACCCGGCAACTAGCCGGGTTTCTCAGGATGCACCAAACGATCAACTTAACAATCAGGCATTCGTGGCCACAAAGTATTTAGGATCTTCAATGACATTCACTTCTACCATGCTGCCTGCTTTCTTCAACAGTTTCTGACAGTCCTGACTCAAGTGCAGCAGGTGCAGATTTCTGCCTGCTTTGGTGTAACGCTCTGCCAGCGTATCAATGGCTTCCAGTCCAGAGTGATCACACACTCGGGAATCAGCAAAGTCGATCACTACGTCATTGTTGTCGTCTTTTGGTGAGAACTGCTCCAAAAAGTGAGTGGTGGAGCCAAAGAACAAAGGACCATGCACTTTGTAAACGCTGGAACCTTCCCGGTCTTCTTTCTTCTCAATCTGAATCTGCTTGGCATGCTCCCAAGCGAAGATCAGGGCAGATACAATAACCCCGATAATGACAGCGACAGCCAAATCGGTCAAAACAGTTACGACTGATACCAGCACCAGAACAAAGGCATCACCCCCGGGCACTTTGCGCATGATGCGAAAGCTACTCCATTCAAAAGTGCCAATCACTACAATGAACATAACGCCGATCAGGGCCGCAACAGGAATTTGCTCAATCAGAGAAGAAGCCACCAATATGAATGCCAGCAGGAACAGCGCCGCCGAAATACCCGACAGGCGACCACGACCACCGGAGTTAACATTGATCATGCTCTGGCCGATCATGGCACAACCACCCATACCGCCAAAGAAACCAGTCACAATGTTGGCTGCACCCTGCCCCATGCATTCACGGTTAGAGCTGCCATGAGTTTCAGTAATCTCGTCAACCATACGCAGGGTTAACAGAGACTCAATTAAGCCAATGGCCGCCAGAATCAGAGAATAAGGCAGAATGATCAGTAAGGTCTCCATGCTCAATGGCACCATGGGAACGCTGAATTCAGGTAATCCACCGGCAATGCCAGCTACATCACCCACTGTTCGGGTATCCAAATCCAGGCCAATGACCAGCAGGGAAACCACAAGAATAGCTGCCAAAGAAGAAGGAACAGCTTTCGTCAGCTTGGGCAGGAAGTGAATAATAGCCATAGTCAAAGCCACCAACCCCAGCATCATGCCGAGCTCACTACCCTGCATCCAGGCTATATCAATAACACTGCCTTCCATAAAGGTACCTGAGAGCCAGCCTGTTTCACCTTCAACGCCGAACTGACCCAGTTGAGCCAGAAAAATAACGATGGCCAAACCATTAACAAAGCCCAGCATTACCGGGTGGGGCACCATGCGAATAAATTTACCCAGCTTAAGCGCCCCAGCCAGAACCTGGATGATCCCCATCAGTACAACGGTTGCAAAGAGGTACTGAACACCATGGTCTGCCACCAGAGTGACCATAACCACAGCCAGTGCACCAGTAGCACCAGAAATCATGCCCGGACGACCACCAATGGCAGCCGTGATAAGACCTACCATAAACGCAGCGTAGAGACCCACCAGTGGTTCAACACCCGCAACAAATGCAAAGGCTACCGCTTCGGGCACCAATGCCAGTGCTACCGTCAGACCTGATAGCAGGTCATTTTTCATGGTAGCTACCTTATTAGCTTTAAGTTCGAACAACATTGCCTCCGATTCAAACGGGCAGGTGGGTGGCGACAGACTAGTTTTAAATATGCAACGATCAGGGTTGTTGGATAGAAAACCGTTTTAAAAGAGCTCTATGCCCAATAAGAGGACATCGCCCTGTTTGATAAGCAGAAGCAAAGAGTCACTTTTCGGGGAGAAGCATAGATGGGAATTCTAAAGAAGAGACTGACAGAAGACAACGTTCAGACACTCCGGAAAATAACGCCTCCTGACCCGTTCAACCCATTGCCCACAGTGGAACAAGAACCCTGTCGTTCATATTTTTAAATGGCTCAGAGGCATCATCTATTAGAACCATAGCGGATGGAGTGGTTTATTTTCTGAGCTTAACAACGACAGTACCGGCAATTTTGTCGTGCCAGCCCTGCTTTTTCTTGTCCACTAAGATCCAAAAAAAGCCCAAAAACAGGGGCAAAATTGAGATAAAGTAGGCCAGATAACGAATGACCGACTGAGACAGAGCCGGAGCAAGGCCGGTCTTCTCATCAACGACTTTCATAGTGATGATCATTTTGCCCGGCGTAGCACTCTTGTAATGCCAGAACAGGATAACTGCTAACGCCGGAAACAACCAGTTGATCATGACGTCTGCCGGGTACAGAAGTTGTTTTGAATTTTCAATCGTCAGCCGATCGCCATCAATCATCATAGTAAGAGGTAAAGTAATGATGATCAGAACCAAAGTATCGATCAGCGTTGCCCAGAATCGGTCGAGAAATCCGGCATATTCAAGGTTGTCTGATCTTTCAGGATTTGAATCGAACTCAGACAACAGAAGCCCCCCATTTATTGCTATGTTATCAACCAAAATTCGGCACAAGCCTGATTCGCTTAAGCTTTTTTATTTCGATTTCGGCATCAAGACGAGCTCTATCACACGAAAGCGTCCAGCGCTGCCCTCTACCTGAGAACCAGCAGTGGGAAGGAAACTGACACCTTTTGGGTTACGCTGATTAAGCCTGAAGTTATCAGACCCGATCGTAGGAAAGCGGGTGCTTCTTGATTCCAATTTAAGCTCCTCAACCACATCCTCATCAGGCAAAGAAAGTGCACCATAAATGACGGCATCGTAAACGCCACCGTTCCGGTAATAATTGTCGGGAGTCAAACTGACTTTGAGATCTGAGCTCTTCATGAAGTATGCTCTCACTGATAAGAGAGCATCATGCGCTTGTAGATAATCTGTACCTTTTAAGCGTTTGTATAATGTACTGTATGCGCGAAGCTGCCGTCTGAACAACAACCAGCTCCGGACAGCAAGCCCATACTGAGTAGTGAAATACGGATCGAAGTGATTGGGACTAACATTTAATATCTTCATTCGATACGTCACTACTTCATCTTCCTCACTTTTACTCTTTCCGGTCTGGAGCCACCACCGGTTTGTTTTGAGCGGCACGTAGAAAACTTGTCCTGTTGCCAGTAGCTCGAGTTTGAGCACTGCCCAGAAGGCCGCCCCTTCCAGCTCATTAACGTCGTAGCCTGCCTTGGGGTCGTTCAGCACTGACTGATCGACGCAAAAGTCTTTGAGGTTAGAAGCATTCGGACCTCTGAGTAAGCTGGCCAAATTATAGTATTGGCTATCGCTATCAACGCTGGACTCCCCATACAACGGCTTGACCTCAGGAAACCCCAAATCACGTTCGCAGTATTGCTTGCCGCAAATACCTGATGAAGCCCCACAAGAAAATTCGTATCTGGATTTTGAATTAACCGTCGAAGCCGAAGGCGCCGAAGTTGAAGAACCCTTTGTCGAAGAGACCGCAGCCGTTGAGGCGATAACGGCAGGAACAGACAAGGTAAGGGTCAAGCTTGCACAGGAGACTTTCAACAGATTCATGACTACAATCCTCACAGCTATTGACACACTCTTGAGTATCCATCGCTGATCAGTGAGACTAGTCCATCTATACCTGAATGCCAAATTAGCCAAACGACGAATTCAAAAACAGGAGAAGTGGAGCCGTCATTTTTTTCACAAAAAGCGCCGATTTAACCAGGCTCCTCTTGGTTATAGGAAAAGCCCATCGCCACCGGTGCCTGCTCTTCATAGTTTTTTGTTGTGACGCCATACTGGCTGTCAGTATTAACCATCTCTGACTGTCAGGTTGCAAAGCCTGGATATTGAATGGAACTATGGGAATGGAATAAAAAAAGGCGGCTTGGGACGAGCCGCCAAAACGATGAGGATATGCGAGTTACTGGTAGCTGTTTACCAGTTAATCAGGTCAAAAAGTCTGGTTTCGATAGGCATCTCCTTTATTAATAATGAGAATGATTCTCATTCTATACCTAATCAAACCGTTTGCAAGTTAATTTTTGTTTTTTTGAAAAGTAAAAGCTTCTTACCACTCATTGCAGGGCTGCCCAGTAGCATTCACTGATTCAATGTTCAGCTTGTATAATTTGTACCGTTTGTTTGGTCCTTATCAGGATTTAAGTCCAGATTAACGATCATTCAGCGAGCTCTTGGTTGATCACCTGCTCCAATGCATCCATGGCTTCGTGGGCGTCTGGTCCACAGGCTTTCACTTCGATGGTGCTGCCTCTGGTGATCCCGAGACTCAACAATTTCATCAAACTTTTACCATTGATAAATGCGTCACTTTTATCAGGGTTGCTGACTTCTATCCGGGAGTCAAAACGCTTGATGGTGGATACAAAGACCTTAGCAGGACGGGTATGTATTCCGTTCGGATTCAAAATAGTGAACGCCCGACTTAGCACTTCCTTTGCCGGTGCAGCGCAGCCGTTCCCTCTTGCCGCGACAGCCTGCAATGCAGATGGAGGGTTCGCATCAATACAATTACGAACGCGTTCTTCAGAAAAGAGCCGACGCTCTCTGGGAGGAGAATTGATAGCACCAATAACATCCTGAGGGTTGTCTGTTTTTGCCAGGAAACTGCATAAATCGTCGTTACCAAGAATCCGGGTCAGTCCCTTCAGAATCTGCAGATGTTCATTGGAGCAGGCTGCTATGCCGACAGCTATGTAGACCTGTTCATCCTCACCCCACTCAACGCCCTGTGGAAACTGGAAAATAACTACCCCGGTTTTGATGACCGCATCACGAGTGTCCGGCGTACCATGGGGGATAGAAATACCATTCCCAAGGAACGTGGAAGAAATAGCTTCACGCGCTTTTAATCCAGCCGTGTAAGCTTCAGTAGTGTACCCAAGCTCAACCATTTTCTGGCCGATTAGCTCGATGACTTGTAGCTTACTTTCTGCAGACTGATTCAAAAAAATATTGGATAAATTCAGTGTTAACATATGAGCAGGACCGTTGCAGCAGTGTCCGGATATTATTAGCTGAACACGATCATCACAGCCTGTCTGAAAGGATATTCGCCGCTTTTGATTTGATCACAATCGACGCTTCTGCAATGCAAAATCTGCTGAGCATCTGCTGAAAGGCTAAACCTCAGATACATCACTCTGAAAAATATGCTGCCCCCCGTCAAGTCTCTCTAAGTCACATAGTATGAACCTCAGAAGACCTCAAATTTTTTAATTCTTGAGATAAAACTACATAATTATTCTTGATGTAACAGTTTCACACTCCGAGCCCTACCATGCAGCAGCCGAAATTTTGCCGCTCCAGCCTTGCAACAGACCGTGACAGGCCGACCTCTCCCCAACAATCTTCATTGCGACGATCGCTTTTTCCGAGAATCCAGCTCAGAAAACGGAGAGCCCGCCTATCTATTGCCATGCCATCAATCAGAAATTGTTACACGCTTGATTTGTTCAAGCTGTTTCAATCCTTCGGAAACAGCACAAGCTCTATCAACCGAAGGCGACCAATGCTGCCTTCTAACTGAGAATCAGGAGAGGGAAGTAAACTGAAGCCTTCTGGGTCACGCTTATTTAGCCTGAAGTTACCAAACCCGGATTTAGGCAAGCGAGCTCCTCTTGCTTCTAATTTAAGACCCTTGATCAAATCTCCATCAGGCAAAGACAACTCACCTGAAAGGACGGCATTATAGGCGAGACCGTCCCCGTAAAAATGGTCATAGGTCAAACTGAGATGGAGAGTCGAACTCTTTATCAGGTATGCTCTATCCAGCTGGCGTTGCGGATACACGTCTTTATACGCCACTTTATCTTCTTTAGCCACAAGGTCAAGTGAGGCACTAATGTATTTAGTCACATCCTCATTATGCAGCATCCAGTCTCTGACAGGATGCCCATACGGAGTGTTGAGAAGCGCATCATGGCGATAGCGATCAATTGATGATATGGTCACCTGATAATCCACCCCCAGCTCATTCTCATTTACCCCACTGATAACCTTTCCGACTTTGACCCACTCGCTTGTCTTGACCGGCACATATAAAACTTCTCCCGTTGCGAGCTGCTCCAGTTTGACCACCCCCCAAAAGGTTGCCCCTTCCAGTTCATCAATGCCGTAGCCCGCCCCGGGGTTCTGCAATAACTCCTTATCAATGCAAAAGGATTTGAGGGAAGAATCATCGTCATCACTATCGCTACGCAGCAGAAGGCTGGCCAAATTGTAGGATGCTTCCAGGCTTTCAGTGCTAGACATCTCATAAAATCGTTCAGGATAGGGATCCCCATAAGCCTCCTGACAGTATTCAACGCCACAAACGCCTTTAGAATCCCCACAAGAAAACTCGTATCTGGAATCTGCCGAGGCCGGAGGATCGAAAAACTGAGAGGCCTCTTCCGAAGCAATCTCGTCTGAATCAATCTCGTCTGAATCAAGCTCGTCTGAATCAAGCTCGTCTGAACCAATCTCGTCTGAACCAATCTCGTCTGAACCAATCTCGTCTGAACCATACACGCCCGTAGCGACCCCCTCCTGAGCAACCCCGACCGGAGAGGCCCTGAGAGCAGGAACAGATAAGGATAAGGCCAAGCTTACACAGGAGACTATTAACAGGTTCATGACTACATTCCCCAACGACTGATTACGAACTCTTGAGGTCTACCGCTGCTGAGTGAGATTAGTCGATCTCCACCTGAATGCCAAATTAGCCACACGATAAATTCAAAGACAGGAAATGTGAAACCATAATTTTTTCACAAAAAGCACCGATTTCACCTGGTGTATACTCGCCAGAATGACTGCAGGAAAAGTCCGGCAGCACTTGCCACTGCTCTTCGTAGTTTTGTCCGTGAATTTTTTTTATTCCCCGAGGGTAACGAAAAATTGTTTCAGTCGCCTCTGGCTGATTTATGCAGTTCTTCAGATCCTCTTTACTGCGGAGTAAATCGATAGAGCTGGCCATGTTAACAATTTTTGACTGTCATCAGCGACGACCAGGCTTCAGACATTAGCGTACTTCTCAGCATGACCCAGCCAGCGAAGGATCAATGGCTCTGCGTTTTGTGGTACCTCTTTCAAGACACTCTGGGCCGCATCCCTGACCTGATCCAGCAAAATGGCATCCCGTTCAAGATCGGCTACCTTGAACTGGGCAAGCCCGGTCTGCCGGGTGCCCAGCACTTCTCCCGGTCCGCGTAATTGCAAATCTTTTTCAGCAATGACAAAACCATCGCTGGAGTCGCGCATCACTTGCAAACGCTCCCTGCTCTGCTGCGAAAGCGGGGCGTGATACATCAGAAGACAGTGGCTCGCTATGCTGCCGCGACCGACACGACCTCTTAACTGATGTAATTGAGCCAGACCCAATCGCTCCGGATTTTCAATAATCATAAGGCTGGCATTAGGTACATCCACGCCTACTTCGATGACCGTAGTGGCCACCAACAGATGCATGTGTCCGGACTTGAAAGCATCCATAACCTCAAGCTTTTCAGTCGCTTTCATTCGACCATGAACCAATCCTATGGAAAGCTCGGGCAATGCTTCTCGCAGCTGTTCAGCCGTCACCTCAGCTGCCTGGCACTGCAAAGCCTCTGACTCTTCAATCAGGGTACAGACCCAATATGCCTGACGGCCCTCCAAACAGGCTGAGCGCAGACGTTTTATTACGTGATCACGACGATCGTCGCTTATCACGACGGTATTTACCGGTGTTCTGCCCGGGGGTAATTCGTCGATAACGGAACAATCCAGATCGGCGTAGGCACTCATAGCCAGCGTTCGGGGAATAGGCGTTGCTGTCATAATCAGTTGATGAGGTTGCCCACCATTGAGCTCACCTTTTTTTCGCAACGCCATTCGCTGATGTACACCAAATCGATGCTGCTCATCGATAATGGCCAGACCCAGCTGCCTGAACTGTACGTCTTCCTGAAAAAGGGCATGAGTACCCACCACCACAGCGGCATCGCCCCGGGCAATCTCTTCCAGAATCTGCTGACGCTTTTTCCCTTTGGTTTTTCCTGACAAATAGGCAATAGAAATCCCCAGAGGTTTCAGCCATCCCTTAAAGTTCTTCTCGTGCTGCTCAGCCAGTATTTCCGTTGGTGCCATAACGGCGGCCTGATAACCATTCTCGACGGCCTGAAGTGCAGCCAGAGCAGCCACCACCGTTTTGCCCGAACCCACATCGCCCTGAACCAGTCTCAACATGGGATCAGGATTCATCATATCCTGACTGATTTCCGCCAATACTTTTTCCTGAGCGCCCGTCAGGGAAAAGGGCAGCTGCTCACGAAAGTCCCGGGTTAGCGTCTGCCTGGGTGACATTGCGTAGCTTTTTACTGTGCGAATCAGGCTACGCAGCTTCTGCATACTCAGGTTGTGAGCCAAAAGTTCTTCAAAAGCCAGTCGCATTTGTGCCGGATGGCGACCTTCAGAAAGGAGTTCAACAGAAACATCAGGGGGAGGCGAGTGCAGGAACTCCACAGCATCCACCAGCGACCCTAACTGATATTGCGATCTGACATTGTCAGGCAGCCACTCCTGAAGTACATCAGGATGGTTCAGTTTGCCCAAAGCCTGCTCACAAAGACTTCGAATTCTCTGCTGAGTGAGTCCTTCAGTAGCCGGATAGACAGGCGTCAGGGTTTCCTCAACATCCAGATTATTATCCGGTTTGATGACCCGATATTCAGGGTGATAAATCTCAAGGCCGCTGGCTCCCCTGCGGGGCTGCCCAAAACAACGAACCTCTGCTCCCGGTTTGAGGTGATTCTTCTGTGCGCTGGAAAAATGGTAAAACCTCAACCCGACAGAACCTGTGCCATCACTGATGCGGCAAAGCAGACTCTGGCGCTTGCCCATCAGGACGTCAGTAGCAACCACAGAGCCCTGAATAACATAATCCCCTTCCGGATGAATAGCGGCAATGGGCGTAATGCGGGTGCGATCCTGATATCTGAGGGGCAAATGAAAAAGCAGGTCCTGCAGATTATGAATATGGATTTTTGCCAGTTTGTCGGCAAGCGCAGCCCCAACTCCTTTCAGTGCTGTCACAGGAATCTCATGCAGGGGCTTCACCATATCACCTCAATGTACTACTGCTGTTACTTTTTATTCATTTGGCTTCCGTTACAGAGCATAGCCTGAGAGCACTGGACAATGCATCTATTGCCTTGGGTCTCGGGAAACTGGCACGCCAGGCCAAGGCAACGGTTCGACTGGGTGATGGCGAGCGAAAAGGCTTTGATGACAATACATCGGGAGCGTAGTGACTGCCAACCAGGGCCGATTCAGGCAGCACACTGATGCCCATTCCCGATGCCACCATATGGCGGATAGTTTCCAGAGAAGAGGCTTCGATGCCACCTCCTTCTTCGCCACCGGCATCGCCTTTCTGAGCCAGAAGCGGACAGGCCTCCATGACCTGATCCCTGAAGCAGTGGCCTTCCCCCAAAAGCAGTAACTCTTCGTTCACCAGTTCTGCAGGGTCTATATCTTGCTTCGACAGCCAGGGATGCCCGGCTGGCAATAAAATCCTGAAAGGGTCGTCGTAAAGAGGCAAGGTTAATACATCAGGCTCAGTAAAGGGCAGTGCGATGATGATGGCGTCCAACTCGCCCACTCTTAGTTTTTTTCTCAAAACCGCTGTAAAGTTTTCTTCGATGTACAGGGGCATCTTAGGTGCCACCAACGCCAACTGGGGAACAAGATGTGGAAACAGATAAGGCCCGATGGTGTATATGGCACCCACTCTCAGAGGCGTGGTTAACTGATCGCGCCCGGCTTTGGCAATCTGTTTGATGCCTGACACTTCTTCCAGAACTTTCTGGGCCTGACTGGTGACCTTTTCACCCATAGGGGTCACCCGAACCGAATTCCGCGATCGTTCGAACAGGGCTACTCCAAGCTCATCTTCCAGTTTTTTCACTCCCACACTGAGCGTGGGCTGACTGACATGGCACTTGGCAGCAGCACGCCCAAAGTGCTGCTCCTGAGCAAGAGTCACAATATAGCGCAATTCTGTGAGAGTCATAACGGTAGAAGCCTGTCTGGAAACGACCAGAACACTGTAAATTTAAACAGTTTTTTTTTCAAACTATTCCTTCGGCTTCTGTCAAAAGTAGAAGATGCATCATCGGAGGCACAGAGAAATGCTGAATTTGAGTAAGGTTACTTGCATTTCCCTGAGGATAAAGGACACTCACGGTTGTCCTTTTTTTATAAAAATGACGGGGCTGCTATGAAGAAGAATGTATTGATCGCCGGTTGCGGTGATGTCGGTTGCGAATTAGCACGACAGCTTCTGGACACAGACAATTACTCTGTCTGGGGATTACGCCGGAGCATTGACCGTTTGCCCCAGGGCGTTCATCCTGTTCAGGGCGACCTGTCAAATCCAGAACAGCTGGGCAACTGGCCCAACAAAATTGACTATGTCGTTTATGCGGCTGCCTCCGATGGATCCGGTCAGGACAATTATCAAAAAGCCTATCTAAGAGGTCTTTCCAACGTCCTTTCTCGCCTTCAGGCACAGGGCCACCGGCCCGAGCGGGTGCTTTTCACTTCCAGTACCGGCAGTTATCACCAGGATGATGGTCAGTGGGTGGATGAAACTTCACCCACACATCCGGTTCGGTATTCAGGGAAGATTATGCTGGAGGCAGAAGCGATTTTAATCAACAGCCCTTTTCCTGCGACTGCGGTTCGTTTTGGCGGCATTTATGGTCCCGGAAGAAATCGAATGATCAATCGAGTCAAAGCCGGTGAAGGCTGTGAAGCTGAGCCGGTCATCTATGGCAACCGCATACACCGGGATGACTGTGCCGGTATCCTTGCTCATCTGATTCGCCGCGATGAGCAAAAGCTTCCCGTTGACTCTCTATACCTGGGTGTCGACCACGAACCCGCTCCAATGTACGAAGTGTTGCACTGGCTGGCAGCTCAACTCGGTATAGTGCTGGACGACAGCCACCCTGCACCTCAGAGAGGCAGCAAACGTTGCAGCAATCAAAAAATCATCGATGCAGGTTACACTTTCAGGTACCCAAACTACAGGGCTGGCTACTCAGAGTTGTTAAGCTCAACGTCCTATGAGTAATGACAACAGCCCTACCTGTTTGCTATTCATTTCCATTCACACGGCAAAGCTGCGCAATGCCGGGATGGATGGAGAATTCCACAATGTTCGTTAAAAAAACTACCTCAGCTCCAGAATCGCATCAATCTCAACCGGCACGCCTTTGGGCAGTTCTTTCACACCAATGGCAGCACGTGCAGGATAGGGCTGAGTGAAATACTCAGCCATTACTTCATTGACCGCATTAAAATTGCTAAGATCGGTCAGGAAAATGCCTACTTTTGCAGCATCCTGAAGTTCTCCACCTGCAGCTTCTGCAATGGCTTTCAGATTTTCAAAGCAGCGGCGTGTCTGCGCTTTGAAGCCTCCCTGCTCCAGCTCCATGGTTTCCGGGATCAGGGGAATCTGGCCGGAAACATAAACGGTCGTTCCGGCCTTAACCGCCTGAGAGTAGGTACCAATCGCCTGAGGCGCATTCTCTGTGTTTATGGTCTGTCTATTACTCATTGTGCGCTCACTTCCCAACAGAAAAGAGCCAAATAGTAAGGGACAACACGTATTTTTCAAGTCCCTTTGGAGTTATGCCGATACTGCCTAGCAGCCTGTCAGACTTAAGCGTCCGTAGCGAGGATTGCAAGAAATTGAGGAT
>NZ_JAHHPR010000272.1:0-26232 GCF_024606255.1 Endozoicomonas sp. SESOKO3 | reverse complement strand
CCAGAAAAGATTTAAGGGCTGCCAGATCAACAGAGCTTACCGAAGTCGTGTAAATCGACTCTCTACCCCTTTTGCCATGAATCTTGATGTTAAGACCAAACGCATGATCGCCGGATGTCAGGCTCAGATTTTTCAACCCAAGCTTCCAATCTGTACTCCCAACCAGATAATCGCTGCTCAGTGAGAGTTCAGTGGATAGAGAAACATCCGGTAGCACTTGCTGACCTTTATGGTAGACAATGGCTGGCAGATTCAGATCTCCCTGCAACTGCCATTGACCATCAAGATATTCCCAGTCGGCCTCCAGATTCAACTGAGCGGTTTGCAAATAGGCGTTTTTTAACTCAGCGCTTTTTAACTGAAGAGCACCTTGTGAAATGAGCGCAGTCCAGGGAGCCAGATCCAGTGCATCAGTCTTGATCAGCCCGGACCAGGCCATGTCCTTTCTTTGAATCCCCTTGCCGAGCGCTTTGAATTCCAGAGCCCCTTGTTGAGTCACAATCCGGGTCTGAAGATGCCTCAGCTCTGACTCTTCCTTAACCATGAAAAAGTAGCGGGTATCGAGAATTAACGGCTCGCTGCCAAAAGGCTGCATGGTGAGGGAAAAGTTGGTGACATCAATGTGCTCTTGAAGCTGCAAAAACTCCAGAGTTTTGTGCAGGTTAAGGCCCTTGCCATCATCGCGGATGTATTGAACTCCCCTGAGCGACCACACGCCATCACTGTCACTCTGTATGGCCAGGGTAACACCCTCTGCTTCCAGATAGGTAAAGACCGGAGCCCGGTTCATCAGACTGGCTTTCAAATCCAACTCAAGATCAAGGCGCTCAATAGCAAAGCCGGGGGCTTCAGAAGTATTCCCCTGAAGCGACAAGCCTTTGATGCTGACAGTAGGACTGCCGCCAGCCCAGTTGGTCTCCAGCTGATCGATAGCGAATGAGGTATCGAGTGTGTCGTTAAGATATTCAACAAGATGGTCTTGAAAAAAAGGCAGGCATCCGATAAAGATTCGGGCCCCTGCAACCAGCAATACCATAAACAGAAGGGCCGCCATGACCAGGCGGAAACTCCATATAGCGGTAGACTTGAGGTAAGTTACCAGCCTTGAATCTGACCTCATGAAATACCAGGCCATCTGTTTTTCATTGACGCGTTCCTATTCCCGTTTATACCAGCACCACATCAAACTGTTCCTGGCTGTATATGGGTTCAACCTGGAAACGAATCGGTTTTTGAATAAACTCTTCGAGATCTGCTACGTTACTGGATTCTTCATCCAGCAGGCGGTCGACTACATGCTCAGACGCCAGAACCGTGTAACTCTGGCTGTCGTATGCACGAACGGCTCGAAGAATTTCTCTGAAAATTTCATAGCACACCGTCTCAGCTGTTTTCAGTGTGCCACGACCATCGCATGTTGGACAGGGTTCACACAGTACATTTTCCAGTGACTCCCGTGTTCTCTTACGGGTCATTTCCACTAGCCCCAGCTCACTGACTCCGGTGATATTGGTTTTGGCGTGATCTTTCTCCAGAGACCTTTCGTAAGTTCTCAGAACCTGTCTCTGATGCTCAGGGTCTTCCATATCGATAAAATCGATAATAATAATGCCTCCCAGATTGCGTAATCGTAACTGCCGGGCAATGGCTACAGAAGCTTCCAGATTGGTCTTAAGGATAGTTTCCTCGAGGTTACGATGACCCACGAAAGCCCCCGTGTTTACATCAATCGTGGTCATAGCCTCAGTCTGATCGATAATCAGGTAACCGCCTGATTTCAATTGCACCTTGCGACTGAGCGCCTTGTTAATTTCGTCTTCGACCCCAAACAGGTCAAAAATAGGACGCTCTCCCGGGTAATATTCAACCCTGCCATCCACCAGAGGCACCAGTTTTTTGACAAACTTGGATACCTTATTGAAAGTCTCCCTGGAATCAATTCGGATTTTCTCAATATCCGGCTCCACCAAGTCACGCATCGTTCTCAGGTGCAGCGGCAAATCTTCATAAATCGTGGCCGGTGCAGTATTTTCCCTGACCGTTTCTTCAATGGTCTGCCATAGCCGTCTCAGGAAAAGAATATCAGCCTTCACTTCTGCCTCGGTGATACCTTCAGCTGCTGTCCTGAGAATAAAGCCGCCTTTCTCATCTTCTCCGTCGCACTTCATGCCCTCTTCAACCAGCTTTCTGAGACGCTCGCGTTCTTCTGCATCATCAATACGCAGAGAAATACCCACATGATTATTATGGGGCATGAGCACCAGATAACGGGCCGGGATAGAGATGTGTGTAGTCAGGCGGGCACCTTTGGTCCCCAGAGGATCTTTGGTGACCTGAACAACCAGCGACTGACCTTCATGAACGAGTTCAACAATCGGGCGCTCCGACTGATCATCATTGTCTCTCTCGTTGCGGGGGGCAATTTCACTGGCATGAATAAAAGCAGCCCTTTCAAGACCGATATCCACAAAAGCGGCCTGCATTCCCGGAAGGACCCGGACAACTTTACCTTTGTAGATATTACCGACAATGCCTCGACTGCAGGCTCTTTCAATATAGACTTCCTGAAGTACCCCATTTTCAACCAGCGCCACTCGCGATTCCATTGGCGTGATATTCATCAGAATCTCTTCACTCATTCCCTTCCCCTTAAACTGGTCAGTCGATCAGGAAACTGTATTACGGAAGCCTGTATGACTTAAAGCCATCTTGGCCTTAAATCCGAAGGGCTGCCGATTCTTAAATAACAATCCCGTCCTGCCAGAAAAACCAAATAAACGAAATAAATACCTGAAAACGTTTTACCAGACCCGGAGGAACACTGCCTGGCAGGAAAGCTGCTGTTAAACAGTCTCCCGAGATTCTTTCTAATCAGTTTTTTACTAACTGAGGGTGCCATGGGCTAATGCCCAGATTCTGAAGTAGGGCTACGGTTTCCTTCACGGGCAAACCCACCACACCGGTGTAGCTTCCTGAAATGCTTTCTACCAGAACGGCTCCTTTTCCCTGAATACCGTACGCACCGGCTTTATCCATAGGCTCACCGGTGGCCACGTAGGCTTCAGCCACTTTCCGGTCAAAAGCAGTCATTCTGACCACTGTTCTGGACAGTTTCACGGATAGACTATTACCATCAGTGACCGCAACTGCTGTGAATACCTCATGGCTATTCCCACTCAATGACAACAGCATATCACAGGCTTGTGACTCATTTTCGGGTTTACCGAGTATTTTCACTCCCAGAATCACTGCAGTATCCGCTGCCAGCACGGGCCTGAGTGGCAATTGATCCAATGTAAGCCGGCGCCAGCCGGCCAGCGCTTTTTCTTCTGCCATTCGGGTAACATAGGCTTCTGGAGCTTCACTCGAGAACGGGGTCTCATCAACCCCGGAATGAATCTGATGAAAGGCAATACCGATCTGCCGGAGAAGTTCTTTCCTGCGCGGTGACTGGGAAGCGAGATAGATCATGATAATCAGGTAACTCTGAAGTTTCTCCTCAGTGCCCCTAAAACAGCAGACACCCAGGGCCAAAATGCGGCGCTGGTCAGTGCCGGTGCCAGATACCAGAGTGTCGGCGGCGTTCTCCCCAGGGCACTGCGAATCCACAAATTCAGCAGTTGATAAAAACCGACGATCACAAACACCATAAAGGCCTGCTGCCACCAGGGGAACATTCTCAAACGACGATGCAGACTCAGTACGATAACGGCCACCAACAACAACCCCATTGAACTCTGACCAAAGGTTGTTCCTACCACAACATCCATCAACAAGCCGGTCAAGAAGGCAAAAAACAACCCAAAACGCTCCGGCAGTGCCAAAACCCAATAAAGAACCACCATAACTACCCAGGATGGCCTGGCAATGGAGATCCATGCTGGCAGAGGTAAAACACTCAGCAGGAAAGCAACCAGCAGGGTAAACCAGACAATCCAATGAGCATTGGCTTTTTGAATACTCATAGACCCTCCTTTTTGTTCGCCTCTGGTGCCAATTCCGATGCTACTTCTTCATTGGAACGGAAGACCAGCAGAACGAACCGGGTTCTGTTGACTTCGGCCATCAGCTGAACCTCAATCTTGGCGAACGCCTCTCCCGGTGTACGCACTATTTTCCTGACTTTTCCCAGAGGGTAGCCCACCGGATAAATCTGTCCCAGACCCGAACTGGTCAAAAGGTCTCCCTCTTTAATATCCACTGTATCGGATATGTGAACCAGCTCCACAGAATCCTTACTGCCCGTGCCAACGGCAATGGCACGATAGCCACTGCGATTGACCTGGACAGGAACCCTGCTGGCGGTATCTGTGACCAGCATTACGCGGCTACTGACCAGACTAACGTCAATTACCTGCCCCATAACCCCATGAGCATCAACAATGGCCTGACCTTTAAATACTCCATCGGTAGACCCTTTATTGATTGTCACGATATGTTCATAGGGGTCTGGATCAACACCAATGATTTCTGCCACCAGAACCTGCTCATCCACCAGCTCGGATGAATTCAGCAATTCCTTCAGGCGAAGGTTCTGAGCAGTCAGTGATGCCAGCTTCTGAACTTTTTGTTCAAGAATCAGGTTACGGGCTTTCAGCCGGGTATTTTCTTCAAGCAGCTCACTTCGGGAAGTTACCAATTCATCGGCCGTGCTAAAAGCTCTGGAGGGCAAATCGGAGATCCACTGCAGAGGGGTAACCGCCATTGTTAGCCAGGAGCGAACAGCAGAGAGATAATGAGAACGGTGGTCAACAAACAGCAACGCGATGGAAATAATCAGCAAAAAAACAAAGCGCGTCGCCAAAGACTGTTGCTGGCTAAATATAGGTTTAATGGCTGGCTCCTGTGATATGCAAGGAGAACTCAATCTATTAATGTTACAAAAATACAGGCTTCACACATAACAACAGGCCAGACGATAACCGTTTGGCCTGTTGTTTGGCTGGAACAACGCCCCACTCATGATCAGTCTGTAGACAGTAAATCCATGCAATGCTTGTCCATCATTTCCAGAGCTCGACCACCACCTCGGGCAACACAGGTCAGTGGGTCTTCAGCCACCAGAACTGGCAAACCGGTCTCTTCACTGATCAGTTTGTCCAGGTCACGCAACAGGGCACCACCACCAGTCAGCACCAGACCTCGCTCGGCAATGTCGGAAGCCAGTTCCGGTGGAGACTGTTCCAACGCACTTTTAACCGCTTGAACAATCGCACTCAGGGATTCCTGCAGGGCATCCAGAATCTCATTGCTGTTCAGGGTAAAGCTACGCGGAATACCTTCAGCAAGATTACGACCACGGACGTCAATTTCCATCAGCTCATCGCTGGGGTAGGCAATCGCAATCTCCTGTTTGATGCGCTCAGCGGTTGAGTCACCAATAAGGCTACCATAGTTTCGGCGAACGTAGGTTACGATCGCATCATCAAAACGGTCTCCGCCCACTCTCACAGATTCGGAATAGACAACACCGCTCAGAGAGATAATGGCGATCTCGGTGGTACCACCGCCAATATCGACCACCATGGAACCACTAGCCTCCTCTACTGGCAAACCGGCTCCAATAGCCGCTGCCATAGGCTCTTCAATCAGATAAACTTCGCGGGCACCAGCGCCCAGAACGGACTCACGAATGGCTCTGCGTTCCACTTTGGTGGACTTGCAGGGAACACAGACCAGCACTCGAGGACTGGGCTGAATAAAACTGTTCTCATGCACTTTATTAATAAAATGCTGAAGCATACGCTCGCAGACATCAAAGTCTGCAATCACACCATCTTTCATGGGCCGGATAGCGGTGATATTGCCCGGAGTTCTTCCCAACATGCGCTTGGCGTCAGCACCAACTGCTACTACGCTCTTCTGTGTTCCCCAGTTTCGAATGGCCACAACCGATGGCTCATTCAGGACTATTCCCTTTTCGCGGACATAGACCAATGTGTTAGCCGTTCCCAAGTCGATCGATAAATCGCTGGAGAACAGACCCCGTAACCTTTTCAGCATTTTCTGTATTACCTTGATTCAAGGCTTTCTTTAAATGCCGCAAACTCTATCAATGCACAGTACTCAGAGCAAGCGACAATTCCACAATCTCTATGGTCCAACACGAGCTATTCAGGGCCAAAATGGAGGATTGCCACATGGCCATTCACCACAGACCATAGGATAACCTAATGCAGTTAGCTTGCGTTCTCAATGGCCGCCATTCATAATTTTGAAATATTATGAAAAATCTTAAGCTTCCGTTTCACTTTTTTTGAACGATCTTAGCTAATCTGGTGTCTCGTTGAAAAATGAGACACTATTCGCATCTCTCATATAAAGCCCGAAACTTAACGCCCTCTTATTGGGTTATTTTGAGAATTTTAATAATCCTTACCCGATACTAACAAACCTTTACTCTGCCTATTCATGCAAACCAGATGAACGGGCGTAAAGTACCCCTCGTTATGAACAGAATCTAAACGGGAGGCCGTTATGGATTTTAAAGGTTTATTTAATCAAGTTCTCAGCTCAGGTTCTTCCCTGATCAGTGAAGGTAAAAGCAAACTGGGGGAAGGACTGAGCACCTCTTCATCAGACAGCGATGGCAGCTCCATATTTTCTGGTCTGGGAAAAGGCGCTTTGACTGGCGGTGCGTTGTCTTTATTCCTTGACTCCAAAAAAGGCAGCACCATGGCAGGCAGAGCAGCCGAAGCGGGTGGTGTGGCAGCTCTGGGAGCATTAGCTCTGAAAACCTACAAGGGCTGGGCCAATCAGTCTGAAGGTGACCAACAAGACTCCAGCGATATGGAACTGATGCCGGAAAATGAGGAGAGACAAAGTCAAGTGATTCTCAAGGCCATGATTGCGGCTGCCAAAGCCGATGGCCACGTGGATGACGCCGAAAGGGAAAGAATTCATAAAGCCTTCGAGTCAATGGGAACCACTTCAGAACTGAATCAATTTGTGCAACAGGAACTGGAAAAACCTCTTGATCCGGTAGAAGTTGCCAATGAAGTGTTCAGCCCTGAAGAAGCCTCTGAGGTCTACCTTGCCTCTCTTCTCGTAGTAGATGAACAAAACACCATGGAAAAAACCTACCTTGAAGAGTTGGGGAGACAGCTGAAACTGGAACCTGGATTAGTTGAGAAACTCGAAGCCCAAGCCCATGTGCAAGCAGCTTGACTCCCTTGAGGAACCACAAAGCGTTGTTATCTTTGTGGTTCCGACCCAAACCTGCTCTTGAAACCCTATCTACAAGAATTAATCTTGACTACACCTTGAGATTCCCCTTCATACCCCATACATTTAGCCTTTATTTCTCACGTCCAGCGCTCTGCTTGCCTCACAAAAGCAGGGAAAGCTGGTTATGACCGCTTCTAAAGCCCGAATTCGGAGATAACCATGGCCGTTGATGCCTCTGAAATTCAGAAGGTTGCCAATTTGGCACGATTATCCATAGATGAAAGCCAGTTAGAGACGACTGCCGATACCATCAATCGCATTCTCGAACTGGTTGACCAGATGCAGATGGTTAAAACCGATCACGTGGAACCCTTAGCTCACCCATTGGATGCCACCCAGCGCCTGCGCAAAGACGTGGTGTCTGAAGAGAATAATCGCGAGCAGCTGCAGAGCTGTGCGCCGGTCGTTGAAGACGGACTGTTCCTGGTTCCAAAAGTGATTGAGTGAGCTGACTTGATGCCAAGCAGCAGCCTCAACCCCTTACCCTGATTTAAAGCGATTACCCAGAATCATGTACGACAAATCACTCTCAGAACAAAGCCGGGCCCTGGCCAACGGCGAACTGTCCAGTCTTGAGCTGACCCAGCTCTACCTTGACCGAATCAAAAAGCTAGACGGCAACTACAACAGCTACATAACAGTGACCGAAGATCTGGCACTGGAACAAGCCAAGGCTGCCGACGAACGTCGTGCAACAGGCGATGCCTCGGCGCTGACCGGTATTCCTCTGGCCCACAAGGATCTATTTTGTACAGAAGGTGTTAAAACGACTTGCGGCTCCAAAATTCTGGACAACTTTATAGCACCTTATGAATCAACGGTTACCCATAAACTCAAGGAAGCCGGTTCTGTCATGCTGGGTAAAACCAACATGGACGAGTTCGCCATGGGTTCCTCCAACGAAAACAGCTACTATGGTGCTGTGAAAAACCCTTGGGATACCCAGGCCATTCCCGGCGGCTCCTCCGGCGGTTCTGCAGTCTGTGTTGCAGCCAGACTGGCAGCCGGCGCTACGGGCACTGACACTGGCGGCTCTATCCGTCAGCCAGCATCTCATTGTGGTATCACGGGTCTTAAGCCTACCTACGGTCGTGTATCCCGTTACGGCATGATTGCTTATGCATCCAGTCTTGATCAGGCAGGTCCAATGACCCGGACTGCCGAAGATGCCGCCCTGATGCTGAATGTAATGGCCGGCTTTGATCACCGTGATTCCACTTGTCTGGATCGTGAAGTACCCGATTACACAGCTCATTTGAATGATTCCCTGGAAGGCCTGACGATTGGTTTACCAAAAGAATATTTTTCAACGGGCCTCGATTCTGAAGTTGAACAACGTGTGCGTGACGCCGTTGCCGAGTATGAAAAGCTGGGTGCGAGGGTCAAAGAAGTCAGCCTGCCTAACCTGGAGCTATCCATTCCTTCTTATTACGTGATTGCTCCGGCTGAAGCTTCCTCAAACCTGTCTCGCTTCGACGGTGCCCGTTTTGGTCACCGATGTGAAAACCCTGAAGACCTGATGGATATGTACAAACGCAGCCGCAGTGAAGGTTTTGGTGAAGAAGTCAAACGTCGTATTTTGGTGGGTACTTACGCGCTGTCTGCAGGTTACTACGATGCCTACTACAAGAAAGCCCAAAAGATTCGTCGCCTGATCCGTGATGACTTTATGAATGCTTTTGAACAGTGTGACATCATCATGGGTCCTAACGCTCCGACTTCTGCCTTCAACATTGGCGAGAAGAGCGACGATCCTATTGCCATGTATCTGTCCGATATTTACACCCTGTCTGTTAATCTTGCGGGCCTGCCCGGCATGTCGGTTCCAGCCGGAATGGCCAACGGCCGTCCAGTCGGTTTGCAGATGATTGGCCGTCACTTTGATGAGTCCCGACTGCTGAACGCCGCCCACCGTTTCCAGCAAGCTACCGACTTTCATAAACAGCTCCCGATTAATAGTTAACAGTACTCAGTAGATTGTGCTTCAGGTTTACCTCCTGAGACACAGTTTGCAGCGGATTAAATTTCGAGGATTTGAAAAGTGTCTCAAACAACTCCGAGCCAACTGAAAACTGATAACTGGCCACTGTCAACGGATCAATGGGAAACCGTTATCGGGCTGGAAATTCACGTTCAGCTTGCCACGAAAACCAAGATTTTCTCCGGCGCTTCTACCGCTTTCGGTGCCGAACCCAACACTCAGGCCTGTGCTGTCGATCTGGGTCTGCCCGGTGTTTTGCCGGTAGTGAACGAAGAAGCCATCAACATGGCCATCAAATTTGGTCTGGGCATTGATGCCGAGATCAACAAAGTTAATGTTTTCGAACGTAAGAACTACTTCTATCCCGATCTGCCAAAAGGCTACCAGACAACTCAGTTGGAGAAGCCCATTGTCGGTGCAGGTCACGTTGAGATTACTCTGAAAGATGGCTCGACCAAAACAGTTCGCATTCATCACGCCCATCTGGAAGAAGATGCAGGCAAGAGTCTGCATGAAGATTACCACGGCATGTCCGGCATCGACCTGAACCGTGCTGGCACACCTCTGATTGAGATTGTAACAGAACCCGACATGCGTAACGCAGAAGAAGCCGTGGCCTTCGCCAAAAAACTGCACTCCATCGTAACCACCCTGGGCATCTGCGATGGTGAAATGTCACAGGGCTCCATGCGCTTTGATGTAAACGTCTCTGTACGTCCAAAGGGCCAGAAAGAACTCGGTACCCGCACTGAAACAAAGAACCTGAACTCCTTCAAATTCATGGAAGCAGCAATCCTGAAAGAAGTGGAACGTCAGATCGACCTGATAGAAGACGGTGGTGACGTCATTCAGGAAACCCGTCTCTACAACGGCGACACCGATGAAGCCCGCTCCATGCGCAGCAAGGAAGAAGCCAACGATTACCGTTACTTCCCCTGCCCCGACCTGCTGCCAGTTCTGATCGAAGACAGCCGTCTGGAAAAGCTCCGTGCTGAAATGCCAGAAATGCCAGATGCTAAAAAAGCCCGCTTTGTCAGTGACTTGGGGCTGAGTGAAGTGGATGCTGAAATTCTGTCAGGCGATCAGGCGACAGCTGCTTTCTTCGAAACTGCTGCGAACATCAGTGGCGATGCCAGACTGGCTTCCAACTGGGTTCTGGGCGAAGTATCCAAGTCCCTGAACGCCAACAGCATTGGCATTTCAGAGAGCCCGGTCACCGCTGACATGCTGGCAGGCCTGATTACCCGCATCAAAGACAACACTATCACTGGCAAGGTCGCCAAGCAGGTCTTTGAGGCCCTGTGGAAAGGCGACGGTAAAAATGCAGATGAAATCATTGAGAAACAAGATCTCAGGAAAGTAACTGACACCGATGCCATTGAATCTATGATCGACGAAGTGCTTGTTGCCAATGCCCAACAAGTCGAAAACTATCGCGCTGCGCCTCCTGAAAAGCGTAGCAAGATGATCGGCTTCTTTGTCGGTCAGGCCATGAGGGCCTCAAAAGGCAAGGCTGACCCGGGTATGGTTAACCAAATGCTCAAGGAGAAGCTGGACGCCTGATAGCCGAATAAAAACCCAAAGAATACCAGCTACCTCGCCCAGGGGGCGGGGGATATTACATTCAAAGACTTAATAATGAGTGAAGTACAAAATACCCTCAACGGGATAATGATCAGACATCACACCTAATCGGCTTCGTGATTGATTGGCCTGGAGAATTGTCATGTAACCACTCACTGGACAGACATGTCTCTTGTCGCAAAGAATATTATCCAGGGTACCCCGGTAAGGGCCCTTCCCCTTGGCCATTTCATTTTCATAGATGTCAAAGGAATACGGTAGAGAGGTCTTGACAAAATCGGCTGCCTGACGACTGACCAGAGTTTCCAGCAGAATTTGAAAATATTCATCCCCTACGGCTTCTCCGTCCTGTCTGCCTGCATCAGAATTGAAGTCTCCCATGTAAATAACCGCTTCATGGCTGGGTATATTCAATTGATTCTTCACTTTCCCAAGATAATCATAATGCTTGACCAGACCTTTGTATTCATTGTCGGCATTATTTTGCACCGTTTGCAAATGGAGACCGAACACATGTAGATTCCCACTACGGGTAGGCACTTTGATATACCAGGCACCGACGGCACACCAGCCCTGATTACCTGCCGGCATAGGAAAGACAAATTCACGCATCTCCAGAATCGGCGCCTTGCTGTAAACCATGACCCCGCCATTGAATAGCCTGCCATACAGCAGCCATTTCCATCCTTCACCCAAAACAGGCGTCATATAATACCCCGCCTCTCTCATGCCCTTATTGACAACATCTCTAAGATACTGATCACCCATTTCCTGAAGTACGACAATGTGATAATCCCTCTTGACCATGTACTGGGTGATTTCTTCAGCCCTGATTTCCGGGTCGTTCATGTCTTGACCACCAAACCACCACATCAAGAACTCGAAAAAGTCATAGGATGTCATCAGGTTCACATTCCAGGTCAATAGTTTAAGAGGCGAACACTGATCAAAGGCATTCAAGGGACAGGTCGTAGGAGGGTTGGTGTATACGGGAATAGGCTCCGTACTTTGTCGTTTTCCAGAAGCACCCGGCAAGGGCGAATCTGCAGCTGCAAAGATACTCACCCCAACAAGGATAGCCAGAAGGGAACTGAACTCTTTCATCAAGCTTGCTCACTGACTGGGAAATCAAATGTACAGGATAGAAGCTATCGGAAAAGACATAGAAGAAAATCGGGGAATACAGATACAGCATTGTAAAAATGGAACTATATGAAAGAGATTAATCCACTCACTCTTTGCTGTTTTTAGCACTCTTCATATCAGTAGCCTGCTTGAAGAATTCAGTGAAACCGTCCTGAATACTCTGAAGCTCTTCATAGATAAATGATTGATTTCTTCCACGATAACCCTCCGTTTTGATCAGCTCTTCCAGATCATCAAAACGTGCCTGCAGATCAATACTGTCACTGATCAGCCTTTTCGCTTGGGCATCTCTTTCCTTACAACCTTCCCAGAACGTCTCACAGAATAGGTTGGTAGATTTAACACTGCTATGAAGCTGCTTCAACTCATTCACATCTTCCTGTTTCGCAGCAACTGCCGGCTGCTCAGGCCACACCCATCCACACATCCAGCTGCCAACCATTCTGGCAGTTTCCTTCATTTTGGGAACTGCGTATTTGCCAACGACGACTGCCAACATCAGTGTCCCACCTATCGAAGCGGTATTTTTGACTACTGGATGGCAGCCTGCTGCATAGAGTGTCGCATAGCCACAGTCGTGAGCCAGAAGGGAAGGCGTGAAATATTGAATATAATGTCCGGGATAACCGGTTTTTGAAAAAACTTCCTGAGCAAAATCAATACAATTAAACCCAATCAATTTATATAAACAACTTTCCTCTTTTTTTTCGCAAGCATCGGTGTATTGCGAGATGTATTTCTCCACCTCCAAAGCCTCTTTCCGGGAAATGAAGAAAGTGACTTTAGGGATATGATCAATACCTTTAAGGTCTTTATAGCTCTCGACTTCATCCAACACGTGCACAGAGTCTTCATAAGAATACAATCCACGAAAAATCTCACTAGATCCATTAACCGATAAGATAGCTCTCTCGGACACACTGCTGGCTGGCTTAACCTCTTGAAAAAGTAAAGAAGTATATGCAGAGTGCTTTTCCAGCTCATCAGACTCTTCTTGCATCTCCAATGGTGAAACTTCTTGTTCAATGGTCACATGAGGCCTGTATGGATAGAGACCACGGGCAATGTTGACGCCTCTTTCTTTGTTTTCAAGCCTGACAAAACTATGGCCATAGTCGAGGTAAACAGTCAGTTTACAGGGAAGGTCTTCCTCCCTTGTCACATTGCGAGTATTGAAAGCTGCCGAACTACCTGATGCGCCCCTTGAATGAGGCGCATTGCCTGTATCCATTGGCCTGGGAGGTTGACCGTCTGTGTGAGATTTATTACGCCCGGCGTTCATGCCCGCACTCCTTACCTACAAAATTACTTCCTAAGTATAATCAAGGCGTTACAGGCTCTGACCATTCATCGACAAGATGACCTTACTCACGATTAGCTGCACTGAGGAAGATTTACTTGCCATGCTCACCTCTAAAAGATCCCCGTCACTGGCATAACAAGGGCATAAGCTTTTCAATTTACTTGACCAACGTCTTTTAAAATAAGATTCAAACCAAATAAAAAATAAATATTTATAACTAAATTTGTAAAAAAATCCTGTTTCAGAGTATCATGCCGGCCGATTTTCTGGGAAATTAGTCCAGCTTATCTTTTTGTCAGGGCCATTTGCCTGACTTATCCGTCGCACTTATTCGCTAAAAGACCACAACCACAACCATTTAACGAATGAGTGTTACTTATGGTCAGGCTGTCAAAACTAAAAGTAAAGACGCTGGCTAAAACCTACTAAAACTGTTTGGAGCGGAAGTATGTCGTACCAGTCCGAAACTCTCCCAACAGGTGATGCAAATAACAGCAACAATAATCGCACCGCCTTTGACCGTTTCCTCGCTACTGTAGAGTGGCTGGGTAACCTGTTACCCCATCCAATCACCCTGTTTGCCCTGTTTGCTGTTGGTATTGTTATCATCAGTGGTATCGCCTCATGGGCAGGTCTGAGTGTTGTTGACCCCCGTCCGGAAGGCGTTGCAGGCCGTGCAGCAGATGGCATGATTCATGTCGTTAACCTGCTGACAGGTGATGGTCTGCGAATGATTGTGACCAAGCTGGTCACCAATTTCACCGGCTTTGCGCCTCTGGGCACCGTGCTGGTAGCGCTCATGGGCGTGGCTATCGCAGAACACTCCGGATTGCTCAGTGCACTGGTTCGCTCACTGGTGATGAAGGCATCCCGTAACACCGTAACCATGATCGTTGTGTTTGCCGGTATTCTGTCCAATACTGCTTCTGAGCTGGGCTACGTGGTTGTTATTCCTCTGGCGGCGATGATCTTCCACTCGCTGGGAAGACACCCTCTGGCCGGTCTGGCTGCCGCTTTTGCCGGTGTTTCCGGTGGCTATAGCGCCAACCTGCTGCTGGGTACCGTTGACCCACTGCTGTCCGGCATCACTGAAACTGCCGCCAGAATGATTGACCCGGCTTATGTCGTAGGTCCTGAAGCTAACTGGTACTTCATGTCTGTCAGTGTCTTCCTGATCACCTTCGTGGGTACCTGGGTCACTAATAAGATCATTGAGCCTCGTTTGGGCCAGTATAACGAATCGGAAGCTTCTGTTGATCTTTCTGAAGACAAAATGGAAGAAGTCACTGACCTTGAGAGGCGCGGCCTGAAACGGGCCGGACTGGCATTGCTGGTCTTGGTGGGTGTGATGGCTCTGACCATTGTTCCAGAGTGGGGCGTACTCAGACACCCTGAAACAGGTGCTGTTGCAGGCTCTCCATTCCTGAAGGGCATTGTTGCCATGATTCTGATCTTCTTTGCGATTCCTGGCTTTGTCTACGGTAAAACAGTAGGCACCGTCAAGAATGACAGAGACGTGATCGACTGCATGTCCAAGAGCATGAGCACCATGGGCATGTACATTGTCCTGGTATTCTTTGCTGCTCAGTTTGTCGCTTTCTTCGGCATGACCAACCTGGGAACCATCTTTGCGGTGCTGGGTGCCGAGTTCCTCCAGAACATCGGCCTGACCGGACCACTGCTGTTCGTCGTCTTCATTCTGATGTGTGGTTTTGTGAACCTGATGATTGGCTCCGCTTCTGCCCAGTGGGCCGTTACTGCACCCATCTTTGTGCCAATGTTGATGCTGGTGGGCTACGCTCCTGAAGTCATTCAAGCCGCATACCGTATCGGTGACTCAGTCACCAATATCATCACGCCAATGATGAGTTACTTTGGCCTGATCGTTGCGTTTGCTTCACGCTATAAGAAAGACCTCGGCATTGGCACCCTGATCTCCATGATGCTGCCTTACTCCATGTTCTTCGTGATTGGCTGGAGTGTATTGTTCTTCGTCTGGGTCTTTGTAATGGGCCTGCCGGTTGGACCTGGCTCAGCGACTTTCTACAGCGCTGGCTAGCCCTCTGATATGACATTTAAAAAGGGGTGATAGTGCACCCCTTTTTATTGCTCAAAATTCATTGAGAAAAGTCAGCAGATCTAAAACCTGCTGCCCCACTGGAATAGCCACACCCACCAAAAGACCTACCAGCAAAACCTGCTCATCTGAAATTGTCAGCAATACTGTCAAGCTTGTTATACCACTTCCTGCCAATAGGTCTTAGGATATCCTCCAACAAAACAGCCATTTTTAAAGGAGTAATACTATGGCTTTATCCATCAATCTGGAAGATCACTACAATTACACCCTGCTGGAAGTAGAAGGTAAAGTGGACGCCGTTACCTCACAAATGCTCGATCGCGCTATCGAAGCCGCCACCTTTGAGGGTAATCGTCATCTGATCCTGGACTGCTCACAGCTATTCAGTATCAGCAGTGAAGGCCTGAGAGTATTACTCAACACTCGAAATACATTAACACTGCTTCACAGCCTCACGCTTTGCAATGTTTCAAGACCTATTCGATCATTGCTGGATCTGACGGGTGTCTCCCGATACATCGCTATTGCCAATGATCTGGATGAAGCTGAATCCATGCTATTTGAATCTGATGCCGAGCTGGACAGAATCAATGTAAAATAAGCTTGTCCGGCAGGAACACTTGAATTCAGACATCTGAAGACTGAAACTTATCTTCCTTGTCGGCATGAGGCAGTATCGCATTCAGTAAAACGGCAGTGATGGCACAGAGGCTGACCCCTTTCAGAGTGAACCCATCAAACGACAAAGCCAGATTACCAATACCAAACACCAGAACAACTGAGACAATCACCAGATTGCGAGGTTTACCCAGATCCACCTGAGCCTTGATCATGGTACTCAGGCCGACAACGGCAATAGAACCGAACAGCAACATCATGATTCCTCCCATCACCGGCGTTGGAATCGTAGCCAGAAAGCCACCGATTTTGCTGATAAACGCCACTGCAATGGCTATAACTGCAGCCCAAGTCATGATTTTAGGGTTGAAAGCTTTTGTCAGCATGACCGCACCGGTGACTTCTGAATAGGTAGTATTGGGAGGGCCACCCAACATTGCAGCAGCAGAAGTAGCAAAACCATCGCCCATCAGGGTATTTTTCAGACCGGGCTTTTCCAGGTATTTCTTTCCGGTAACCGAACTGATCGCCAGCATATCGCCAATATGTTCAATGGCTGGAGCAATAGCCACCGGCACCATAAACAGGATGGCATTCCAGTTAAACTCCGGGGCTGTGAACGCGGGAATAGCAAACCATGGACGATCAATGACCGGCTGAAAATCGACAACTCCCATAAACAACGCAACAATATAGCCAGCACCGATTCCACACAAAACCGGAATCAGTTTAAAGATACCACCGGCCATAGTGGAAATGGCCAGTGTTGCCACCAGAGTGACGCCCGCCAGCAACAGAGAGGTACTGTCGTCAATCGAGGAACTGTCACCGCCACTGGCCATATCAACGGCAACTGGCGCCAGCCCAAGACCAATGACCATGATCACCGGCCCCACTACCACTGGCGGAAACAGTCGATAAAGGATACCGCTGCCCCTAAGGCGAATGATGAAGCTGAGCACTACATAAAACAGGCCCGCTGCCACCATACCACCCAGGGTTGCAGGCAGCCCCCAACTTTGAACACTAAAGGTAATGGGCGCAATAAAGGCAAAAGAAGAGGCCAGAAAAATAGGCACCTGTCGCTTGGTACACAACTGGAATATCAGAGTACCAATACCCGCGGTAAAGAAAGCAACATTGGGGTCCAGCCCTGTCAACAAGGGCACCAGTACCAGAGCACCGAAGGCGACAAACAGCATCTGTCCCCCCATCAGGATCTGCCGCCATGCCGGCATCCTATCATCTGACAGGTTTATATCAGTCATAATTAGCCTCTTATAAATTGAAACTCACACAGAATCCGAAGCCTCTGAAGAAAGCCCGGATCATTACGACGGAAAAATAAACGACAAGGAATTTTTATCTTAACTACTGATTACTTACTGCATCCCTGAAAGCTTTCTCAGCACTATTTGGTTCCGAAGATTTTATCTCCGGCATCACCCAGACCCGGCATGATATAGCCATGCTCATTCAGACAATCATCCACTGACGCAGTAAAGAGAGTGACATCCGGATGTGCTGCAAGCACTTTCTCGATACCTTCCGGAGCCGCTACCAGCACCAGACAGCGAATTTCCCTACAGCCAGCTTTCTTGAGCATATCGATAGTAGCAATCATAGAACCACCGGTAGCCAGCATAGGGTCCAGCACCAGGGCAATGCGCTCATCGATGTCCTTAACCAGCTTTTCGAAGTAAGGAACCGGCTCAAGAGTTTCTTCATCCCGATAGAGACCTACGACACTGACCCGGGCACTCGGCACCAGATCAAGCACTCCGTCCATCATACCCAGACCTGCTCTGAGGATGGGTACAATAGTGATTTTCTTACCTTTGATCTGTTTGACAGTGACGTCTCCGGCCCAGCCATGAATCACATGATCTTCCAGCTCAAAGTCTTTGGTCGCTTCATAAGTCAGCATCGACCCCACTTCATTAGCCAGTGTCCGAAACCCTTTTGTACTGATACCCTTGGTGCGCAAAATGCCCAGCTTGTGCTGTACCAGAGGGTGCTTGATTTCACGTACACTCATGTCAGTTACCGATGCCTTCCAGTTAATACTGAATCTACCCACTTCACGGGCATAAACGGTCCTATTTTTACACAGCCTCTGCGACCCCACCTACAAGTTTTTCTCACACCCAACCAGAGTGAAGCTATAACTTGCTGTTCACATCTAATCTAGGTATCGTTGCCCTCTTTTTTAGACGGTTCAACTTTTGTCTACACTGCCTCGAATCTTGTCCACCAAAAAGGTCTGGAGAAGCCAGTCGTTAGCCAATGACCCGTTACCAGTAATTACCACGAGGTTCCCATCCTATGTCTGTTGATCTCGACCATATACAGCAAGTCCTCGACGAGGCAGACTGCCTTTACAATGAACAACAGATAGAAGAAGCCATCAAGAACATGGGCAGCGCTATTACTGAACAGCTGTCCAGCAGTAATCCACTGGTTTACTGCGTAATGAATGGTGGCATGGTCATTACTGGAAAGCTGCTGACCCACCTGCAGTTCCCCCTGGAAGCCTCATACGTGCACGCCACACGCTACCGTGATCAATTAACCGGTGGCCACCTGGACTGGAAAGTTCGCCCTTCACAGGACATGAAAGGCAGAACGATTCTGATCGTTGATGACATTCTTGACGAGGGTCACACTCTGGACGCTATTGTCGACTTCTGCAAGGAACAGGGTGCAGAGCAGGTTCTGACTGCTGTTCTGGTTGACAAGCTGCACGACCGAAAAGCACGCTCCGGCCTCAAGGCAGACTTCTGCGGTCTTGAAATTGAAGATCGTTATATTTTTGGTTACGGACTGGATTATCAGGGTTACTGGCGGAATGCCAACGGCATTTTTGCTTTGAAGGGTCACTGATCACTGAGTCAACTGAACCAGTTTACCTGGAAACCTGACAGCAAACTGGTTCAACGATTTTTAATTCCGGTAGAGTTCATTCTTCCCTGCAGACTTTTCTTGAGCGCCGCACGCTCCCGTTCAACGTCCTTAGGAACGGCCTTGCGCTCTTCAAGCACTTCCTTCTCTTGATGTTTCCGCCCCCTGCTAATTTCATCTATCTCTTTTTTAAAATCCTTTCCCTGACTGGCCTCAGCCTTAATATAAATAGCAGCGGAGTATTCTCGCTTTAGCGCAGCCCTGTCACTGGAATAAGCCTTAACCTTGCCTTCAAGAACCTTTAACTCTCCTTCAAACTTATCTCTCTGCTTACTGAGTGAGGCCACCACTCGCTTTTTGACCGACTGTTTCTGCTCTGGAGTCAATGACTTGTTGTCATTAATTTCAGCAAGCCGCTGTCGGGCCATGTTATTGATCGTCTTAAGCTTGTCTTTCAAAGCCGGGATCTCAAAGTCCCTCCTATGCTGATGCTCCCTTTTCTGGACAGCCAGCTCTTCTTTTTTATCCACTACGGCTTTGCTCAATTTTGTTATTTCTGCCCGGTACTCATTATATTTCTGACTAACTTTCTTATTAGCCTTCTGCTGAATGCCCTGCATCTGGCGGTCGAGTTGTTGATGGCGGAACTCAATTTTCTCCGATGCCGCGGAATCAACCCTTAGCTTCAGGGATCGACTTAGCTCCCTGATTTCCCCTTTCAGCTCGGCTCTCTTGTCTTGTGTACTTCTTAACTCTCTTACATCAGAGTCGTAACTCTGGAAACCGGCATCATTATTGAATGCGTCTCTGAAATTGTTCAACATTTCCTTTCGTTCATTAAAAAGTTGTGCCTTGGAAAAGTCGTAGGTTTTTCCATCCGGGGCCGGAAACTTACCCTCTTTAGGAGGGGCTTCCCTCTTGTCATAAAGTTCCAGTGATTTGGCGTACTTTTGATCAAAATCCACCAGTTTTTTCTCAAGGGCATTGGCTTTTCCTTTGAGCTCGGCCAATTGCTCTACCTTGTCATTTCTGGTGGTAAGATCCTGCTTCAAACTTTTATTGCGAACACCATCAATCAATTCCCGTGGCACAGGCTTCCAGTTTTCGTGCTTGAAGAAACGCTTCAACTCTCCATAAACATGAGCCACCTTTTGCTTCAGGACTCGTTTGACATTGACCTTATCCGGGCTGGCAGTGCCTGATGACTCTTTTTCTAAGTGCTTTTTACCCTCTACTGCTTCGCCCTTGCGTTCATGGAGTGAAGTGTCCGGAGGAACTGACTGCTGCAACTCGCTATGCAATGGTGGAGAGGGAGGCAAATAGTTCGGATGATTACGCACTTCGACACTGCGATTCAGGCCTTGGGCTTTTGGACCAGCTTTCTCTATAACCTCATGAGAACCCTGCTGACCCGTCTGTATCGGACTTTGCCCCCCTACTGAACCTGTTACTGACATCCCTGCTTCCTCTTAAATCTTTCAGTCTATTCCTTTATATATTTAAGTATCATCCATAGTTGAGATGCTTATTCGAAGAATTTATATCATTTCGGAATAATTCAGTGCACCTGACCCGCTATAAATGCCTTATCCGCCACATTTCCGACAATCCTGATAAAAGCATTGAGATATAGGTTCCTGAAAGTTTAAAACCCATCGTGTACAATGCCGTCAAATTGTCAAAGCTATCGGGTATAACAATGAAAAAAGACAAACAGAAAGTCATTGGCGAAGAACTGAGTGATGAACGAATCAAAGAGCTGCTTACCCTTGAGCCACCTGCCGGAGTGGACCGAGCCTTACACATTCTGACCCGTGCTTATCGTGCACTTCGGGCCGGAGACTTCGAACGATTCCTGCACTTTTACTCGGAAACAGGTCTGGAGATAAACCCTGTCACACCAGAGGGTCGCACGTTTCTGTCGGTCCTGGAAACACATCATCACGCCTCACCCTATATCCAGGCTTTAAAGAACTTCGGAGCCAGCTAACACACACTTCTGAACGACCATCTATACTCTGGGCTTTAGCAGTAAAATGGAGAAGCCCCATGTTAGGTAGATGGTTCAGATGCCCTCTTGTGCTGGCTAGCACTATGATCCTGTTGAGCACCACATTGGTAGCATCAGAGAACACGGCTGTGGAAGACAAGCTCTCGACTTACAGTAAGGACTACCCAGCCATTTCATACCCCAACCTGCGAAAAGCAATGGATGCTGGAGAAGTGTTTGTGCTGGATACCAACAGGGCTGATACCTTCATCAAGGGTCATCTGCCAGGCGCCTACTCACTGGCAGACAAAACCACACTGGAGAGCCGACTCCCTACCCTAAAAAATTACCCCATTGTTGTTTATTGTGGTGGCCCACAGTGCACGTCCTGGTTTGCCGGTGCTGACTTTGCTGCGGCCCGGGGTTATACCAACATCATGCACTTCAAAGGGGGCCTGAAAGACTGGCAAGAGCAGGGGGACAATCTGGCAACAGGAAAAGCAAACTAATTTTATGCCAGTAAAAAATGTACGGAAATAGATAGATCTTTTTATGACATGCCATTAATTGACAGTGCCCTTAAATCGAAAAGTTTACACAACTGTCCTTCTTATTTCTCGCCAGAATCATTATGATGCCCGAGTGAAATATTTATACGGAAAGTTTCGATGAAATCGCTTGCCAAAGCCCTCTTTATACCACTGGTACTGTCCGCTTTATTCATGGCATCAATGCCTGCTTCTGCACATCACGCAGGTCATTCCGACCAGCTGAACGCTGAGATGAAAAAAATGGGCTTCAATTTCAAACGCTCTGGCTCAGCTAAAACCATTGAAGACATGCAAAGCTATGTAACTGAATTCCGTGAACAAGCAGAAAACGCCAGAGAGACCGGCTACTCTGACGCGCCTGAGGCATTCCAGAAAGGTATTGATCAACTGCTGACCGGTCTGGCAGGTGTTCAGGCAGCCCTCGATCAAAAAGATCTGGATCTGGCCAAACAAAGAATGAAAAAACTGAATGATATCAGAAAGAAATACCATCGAGAGTTCAATGTCTGAAAGGTTTCGATGGCCACGTGCCGTTCAGTTGATTCACTGGACGGTTGCAGCGCTCTTTTTCAGTAACTATTTCCTGGTTGAAGGGGGGGAACAGTACCATGAATATTCTGGCTGGATCATCCTTGCCCTGATAGGACTCAGACTATTCTATGGCTTGACTTTCGCCCCCGCACCCGCTCGCATTGAAGACATCAAACCCTCGTTCTCGGGCATCAAGCGTCACCTTCATGAGCTGAAAACCCAACAGCGGGGAGAAAATGGCCACAACCCGATGGGCGCTATTGCAGTCTGGCTGATGTGGATTATCCTGGCTCTGGCTGCGGTTACCGGGTGGCTGCAGGATACCGACTTCGGCTTTGAGCACGGTGTCTACGAATGGCACTCCATGCTAGTGAATGGCCTTTACTACTTTGTTGGCGTGCACTTACTGGCAGTACTGATTACTTCCTGGCTAACTCGTCGCAATCTGATTAAAACCATGCTCTAATTCGAAAAACTCATATCAAGGCGCACGGTAAACAGTTCGGTTAAACGCAAATGACTGCGTTTTATAGCATTGCTTTTTGTTAGCGCTTTAGAGAATAATTCGGGCAATGATGACACAGGTCTCGACAACACGACTGAATGCTAACCATAAGCCTTATAAACACTGCCCACAGAAACAGACCGAATCTTCTTCGATTCTGTCTGGTTTCTGTCGTTTATTTATTAGTTGTCCAATATTCCGTCAGTCACACACACAATACCCATAAAGACTTCAGCTCAAACTATCAGAGTCTATTCCAGCAACTCTCTCTGAATGATCATGCCGATCACTGGCATTGGGACCAGCATCACTCAGCAGGCTGTCAGCTAACAGCCCAGGCGCCTCCGTCTCTGGGCCTGTGTACTGTAGAAAGCAGGTTGTTCGTTCCCTACAACGTTGTAGAAAGAACCCGTTCCGTTTCTTGGGAAACCCCCACCAAAAGACTGACCCGAGCCCCGCCGGCCTTTATCTGATGTCACCAATCAACCAAAAAACCTATTTTTCAGATAAATAATCCGACGAGTGACTTTATGCACACTTTTACCAAACTGGCTGCCGGTATTGCCTGCGGAGTTCTGTCCCTGACTGTTTCTGCCGCTGACGGAGAGCAGCGCCACGTTGACGCTCATGTTCACGGACAGGGTGAACTCAACTTTGCAGTCGAAGGCTCAGAAGTCCACCTGGAACTTACAATGCCTGCCAACGATGTATTGGGCTTCGAGACTGTTACTACCGATAAACAACGCCACCAGCTCCATGAGGCTTTAAAAAAACTGGAAGCTGCCAACCTCTGGAGCATGACCCCTGCCGCCTCCTGCAAACTGGTCAGCGCCAGGGCGGCAACAAGCTCTGCTGATCGCCAGCATGATGATCATGACGAGCATGTATCTCACGATCATCACGATGAGCATGCATCTCACGATCATCATGATGAACATGGTCACAAAGGGCATAGCGGGCATATGGACATTTCAGCCACCTACGTCTTTGAGTGTGGCAATCCCGGTCAGCTAAACATCATCAACACCTCAATCTTCGAAGTGTTCGAGCGCAGTAAATCCTTAAGTGTTCAGGGCTTTACCCAGAAAGGTCAGACGGCTGCCGAAATGACCAAAAGCAACCCAGAGGTTCGCTTCTAAAATGACTGACTCCCGCTCCCACGTTATTGAACTCAATGCTATTGAGTTCAGCTGGAAAGCAGGAATACCTGTTCTGGATATTCCTGAACTGACTGTATTCAGAGGTGAAAAGGCTTTTGTCAGAGGCCCTTCGGGCTCCGGTAAAACCACTTTATTGGGACTGCTCGGCGGCGTCATTACAGCGGAGCGGGGACAGGTTAAAGTACTAGAAAACGACATAAGTCGTTTTTCACCGGTACAGCGCGATCTCTTCCGCGCTGATCATATTGGCTTTATCTTCCAGATGTTCAATCTGATCCCCTATCTCTCTGTGATTGAGAACGTTACTCTGCCTCTGAGTTTTGCCAAACAGCGCAAAAGCAATCTCGCCAGTATGGCTGACAGTGAACAGGATGAAGCAAGACGTCTTCTCAGGCATCTGGAACTGGACGAATCCTTACTCCATCGTCCGGTCACTGAACTGAGCATTGGACAGCAGCAGCGTGTAGCGGCTGCCAGAGCTTTAATTGGCAAGCCTGACCTGATCATTGCCGACGAGCCCACATCAGCCCTGGACACGGACACCCGGGAAGCGTTCATCAATCTGCTGTTCGCAGAATGTGAAGCAGCGGGGAACACTCTGTTGTTTGTCAGCCACGATCAGAGCCTTGAATCGTTATTTGATCGCAGCATAGTGCTTAATGAAATCAACCGGGCCAGTCAGCCTCCATCGCCTGCCTCTCCCACCAGCAAAGCAATAGAGGTGGACTGATGTCGATTTTAGGCCTGGCTTTGAAGAGTCTTAAAAACCGAAAAACAACCGCCCTGCTGACGATATTCTCTATTGCTGTCAGCGTAGCTCTGCTAGTGGGCGTTGAACGTATAAGGGTCGAAGCTAAAAACAGCTTTACCAACACCGTTTCAGGTACCGATTTGATCGTGGGTGCAAGAAGCAGCTCCATAAATCTTCTGTTGTATTCTGTTTTCCACGTTGGCAATGCCACCAACAATATCACCTGGCAGACTTATCAGGATCTGACGTCTGACCCTAACGTTGCCTGGTCTGTTCCCATTTCTCTGGGCGATTCCCATCGCGGCTATCGGGTTGTAGGTACAACCCATGACATGTTTAATCATTTTCGATACGGTGATGACGAATCACTGCAATTGTCCAGGGGTCAGCCTTTCAAGGCCTTGTACGACGCTGTTCTTGGAGCTGAAGTCGCTGCCAGCCTTGGCTATGAGATCGGTGACAACCTTGTTCTGAGCCACGGCGTGGAAAGTAAGAGCCTGCTGTCACACGACGACAAACCTTTCACGGTTTCAGGCATTCTCAAACCAACAGGCACTCCCACGGACAGGATAATTATGATCTCCCTTGAGGGGATCGAAGCCCTCCACATCGACTGGGTAAGCGGTGCCCCACCCATTGCCGCATTCTCGGTTTCCGCAGATCAGACGCTGGCTATGGATCTTCAGCCTGCCAGTGTTACCGCCTATTTTGTCGGCCTGAAATCCCGTATTGGCGCTTTCCGCTACCAGAGGAAAGTGAATGAATACCGTCAGGAAGCCATGACTGCCATTCTGCCCGGCGTTGCCCTCCAGGAGCTCTGGCAACTGGTGAGCACCGCAGAAAAAGCACTCCTGGTCGTTTCCGTCATGGTAGTACTGGCTGGTCTGATGGGCATGCTCACTACGATCCTCTCTTCTCTGAATGAAAGGCGACGTGAGATGGCCATTCTTCGCTCTGCAGGGGCAAGACCCATCCATATCTTCACCCTGATGATTACTGAATCTGTCATTTATGCAGTAGCCGGAACCCTGCTAGGCTTCCTTATACTGTATGGACTGCTGCTCGCCATTCAGCCTGTTGTTCAACAAGTTCTGGGGCTGCACCTGGCCATCAGTGCACCTGGGATCTTTGAATGGTCTCTGGCTGGAATAATCATTTCCTGTGCCATTGTTCTGGGCATGATCCCAGCCTGGCGCGCCTATAAAAACTCACTTGCTGATGGTCTGACCATAAGAGTCTAAAAAGGAAATCGTCATGAAAACAGGAAAATCCCTTATACTGACGACACTGCTCACCTTGCTGCCAGCAGTCGCCGTTCAGGCCAAGCCGGTGGAAAAGCCAACAACCAAAGCAGACGCCATAGAAATCACCTGGGACGAGCTGATGCCTGCACCGGATCAGCAAGTCATTAACAATTACCAGGCCGGAGAAATGGGGAGAGATGAGGTCATCGCTTACCTGGATAAGCTGGGCCAGACGCCGGTTGTAAAGCTGGACAAGCGCACGGTAAAAATCCCGGGATACCTCGTGCCACTGAACCTGGATAAAGATCAAAGAGCGACAGAGTTGTTGCTGGTACCAACAATGGGTGCCTGCATCCACGTACCGCCACCACCACCTAATCAGACCGTTTATGTGAAATTCAAAGAAGGCAAAGGGGGTATCAAAGTCGAGGAGGCAGGCTACACCCCATACTGGCTGGTAGGTACTTTGCGTGTCGAGACCACTCAGTCCGAGTATACAGAGACCCTGTATTCCATAACTGTTGACTCGCTGGAAGTCTACAAATAAGACAACCTGTTTCGGTTAAGAACCCCCTGTTTAGAAAAACAACAGCGGTTCTTAACCACTAGCAGCCTGTCAGACTTAAGCGTCCGTAGCGAGGATTGCAAGAAATTGAGGAT
>NZ_JAHHPR010000025.1:0-4843 GCF_024606255.1 Endozoicomonas sp. SESOKO3 | reverse complement strand
CGACAACAAGATGCTCACTCAATGGCTGGGCGGACCTCTGGGCCGCAGTCTTGACCAGCTTAATCGCTGGATAGGCATGGGGGAAACGCAAGATAAATATGTGAAACGTACGGCTATTGCCACACCTCAACGCTTCAATGAAACCGATGAAGAGTATGCCAACCGTGTTAAAGCAAACAACATTATGTATGGCTGGACCCGAAACGAGCATTATCTTCAGTTCCGTGAACGACGTGATCGCACCATGAGGATGTTTGAGCATGGCTGGGAGAAATACTTTAAGGCAAATGTGCCCAAATGGTCGTTCTCCCACGCAGAAAGTATTCCTTACTTCTACACTCCCGGAGCCTTTTACAAATGGCAAAAGGGCGATGTACAGACAGTTCACGGTCATGATAAGAGAAATGCCTCACAATCAGGCTTTCCATCTGCAACCTCGGCACACCACCTTGATACTGGTGAACATTTCAGCTTAACGGAACAGCCATGAGCGACTGACAGCCATGAGCAACTGACAGCCATGAGCAACTAACAGTCATGAAGCGACTAATACTCAGCTCCGAGGTACCAGAATGACACAGGCTCGCCCCAATGCAGTAAGCCTTGCAGTGGCCATTGCAATCTATTCTTCCATCATTGGTACACAGGCACTGGCCGATCGCAGGCTGCAGACCAAATCTTTCGATATTCCGGGCAATGAAGGTGTGGAGTTTACCCAGACTGAGGTCGTGGTTCAGCCAACTTTGGGGGATGACCAGCAACCAATACCCAAATCCTTTACCACCACCTACCCTGATCAGACTGAAGCCAGAGCAGTCTATGACGTTCCTTCTGAGGGCTTTACAGATGTTCTTTCTGGCATTGACGGTGGCGTTTCCAGTGTGGATCTTTTTGAGACAGGCAAGAATGACGTTGCTCAGAAATACACCAAAGTCCTGAGGGTCGGTAATGAGGGGGTCTTCAGGTTCACCCATAACCTTGCAGAAAAGCAACTGGTTATTGAAGTCAGAGATGGGATGACTTGTCAAAATTCAATAAGGGCTGTTCGTATTCAATCAGTTAACACCCGACTGTTAGAACCTCTGACGAAAGTCGCCAGCCCCAAACAACTGGCCAGAATATTGAAAGGTGCGAATGGAAGAGCAGGAAGCCTTGGAGCGGCGGACAAGTATACTGCCCTTGCCACTATTAAAATAGACGAAGTTGAAGTAGCCGGGCGTACCTTCATGCGTCTTGTCGCTTCAGGCGATCAGCCACCTGAACCGCAGCGTCTGGGTAAATCACTCTTTATCAATGATGAGACTCTCTTGGCCGCAGCCACCTCAGCCTATACCCAGGTTTATGTTCTGGGTAAAAGTTTACAACAGGAAGCTCTGAATGAACTGTTGGCATACCAGAAACCCGTCGGATATGTAGTACATGTTGAGGATGAAACACTGGCTTATTATGTGCCCGATGGTTACCCAAGACTGGAAGTGGTTCAGGCTCCGGGAGAAGAGATTGAAGAGATTATCGTTTTCCATGGTCAAAAGCAGAATCCAACCGATATTGCTTTTGTAAAAAGCCTCTTCAACCTCAGGGCAGAAGTTGTCGGTAATGCCCCCGCTCCTGCAGTGACGGCACAGGTTAAAAAAGACAAACTCAAAAGCTATCAGCACATCATCCGAAGCAGGCAGATGGCGCTGCTGGAGGAACTTGCTATTGACTTCGCTGTGCAGTTCGATGCTGAATTTGAAGAAGGTAAACTGTTGGCGCTTGCCCGCTATGAAGCGCTGCAGCAGGCATTGACCAGCGCTACTCCCGATAATGAAAATGAGTTTGAATTCACAGCAGCACACATCAAAGTTGCTTCCTCGATCATGACGGCAATCTGGCTACAGATTCAACTCGAAAAACACTTCAACTTCAAACCTGTACTGAGAGATCTTCTGGCTAGCGAGGCATTTGTTCAAAGTGTTCAGAGGGTTATACCCGCTATAGCTGAATTGCCTGCCAATGGTTTTGGAGACGACGTCAAGCTGGCTACCAAAGTCTTTGGAGACATGACCAGACAGCTACTTGAGCTGGAAAACCAGCAGGAGGGGCTGAATGCAAGAGCGGGCGAACTCGCCCAGCTTAAAAATTTCTTACAGCATGCAACCGAAAGAGCCAATGCCATTGAAGCGGAAAAGCAGAGAGCACAATCCCTCAGGAAGCAAATTGAGGAGGAGCTTGAAATGCTTCTTCAAGAATGGAAAGACACGAAAAAATGGCGAGATAAACTTCAACAAGAAGCTGATCGAATTCCAGAGCTGGAACAACAAGCTTCTGACGCCAGAGTGAAAGCCACAAAAATTCGCAACGCTCAAATGGCAGCCGAACTCGGCATTGATGACTGGGATGATTTCCAGCCTCCCGAAGTGCAAAAGAGACTCATCACAGAGAGAATTAATGAAATCAACAGAGCGGTTGCCTCAACCGTTGCCATAGCAGGAGAGTTTGAGGAAAAAGCAGTTAAAGCAAAACTGGCGGCTATTGAAGGTCATCTCGATATTATTCCGGGCAATGAAGACGATCTGGATGCCCGCTTTGAGTCCATTCATCACCATCTGCAACAGCAGGCAGGCCAGAACATTGAGCTGGCCGCACAGAGACTGGCTATCGTTGCAGATCTTCTCGGTCTGGTTCCGGATAACAAAAATGATCTGCAAGCTCGTCATCAGAACATTCAGCATCAACAGCACCTGATGCAGCAGGTCGATCAGGAACCTCTTCAGAGCACCGAAACCTATGCTGAAGAACTCACTGCAATCAAAGCCCGCCATGCAGACATTGCCGAGCAATTGAACATTGAGAATTTTGACGGCAATGCCGATATTTTTCTTCAGCAAGAACGCCTGCTTCGGAAACTTCAGACCATCAGTGATCATCAAAAACACCTGCTACAGAAACTTCAGACCCTCAATGTTCAAGACGCAGAAGGAGAAGCCATCCTCAAGGCCAGGCAAAATGCTCTGGCATCAATGCTCGGTATTGAGATGAGTAAAGACTGGACAGTAGAGTATCGTAGCACCCTGATAGATGTAGCCTGTCGTAAGATTCGCAAGTTGGAAAAAGTACTGAAAGACATAAGAACTCCGGGCCACACAAGAGCCTGGCCTGAAGTACTCTTGAAAATCAGTGCTGTGGAAAAAGCTGCCGGGATAGAAGGTCTCCATAAAGAGCAGGATATTTATGTCCGTCGTCAGGCTATTTCTGATGAGATGCAGACACACATCGAAGAAATCGCAAAGCAGGCAGAGGAGGAGGCCCTGCAAATACTGGAAGCAATGGAGACAATACTGAACCTCAAAGTCAAAGTCAAAGTCAGAGTTTATAAAGATGATGACAAAGCAGCAAGGCTCTCCAACATTCGTTTAAAACTTGACAGCGATGATATCCCGGAAGACGTCCTGGATCAGCTGCTGACTGCCCTCTGGGAAGAAGACAGAACACTACTGGACAGAACACTACTGGCTGAAAGGGCTATCAAATTCCAGAGGCTTCGAGCGCGTCTTTCCTATAGTGTCGAAGGTTCGAAGGAGCGAGCCAGAGATCAGCAGAGACAATGGCTTGAAGCTATAGAGGAAAAGCTGAACATCAAAACGAGTGAAAACGCTTTTGCTAAACCAAGAGGCCATTTATTGGTTTTTATACTGGCCGATGATCTTGGGGTAGAGTTAGAAATGGATGACAGCCTGCACAACAAGAAGGATGCTATAAGAGCCAAAATTTTCGACTTACTGGATGAAGTAGACGAAGCCTATGACGATGAAGCTGTCAGAAGAGACAGAAACAATGCATTGGCTCGTCAACTCAACATCAAGGACTACAAAGATGATGCCACCATCGACGAACAGAACCGTCTGATTGAATACAGACTGTATCAGTTGGATGTCAGCGTTCGGAAAATAGGTGAGCCTGATGTGAGTGAGCGCATCAGAGCCATTGATAATGAGCTTGACGAGCTGATGGCTCCCCTGGGACCAAAGCCCCGATACGTCCTTGATCGTGAGCTGGCTACTGCCAGACGAGAAGTGGAAGAAGCAGTGGATGAGCTAACAGGCGCATATCGCTTGCTGGCTACGCTTGAAGGCAAAAACGTGAAATTTGCGGGGAACCGTGCTGACATCCAACACCTCTCGGATAGAGGCAACAAAGCCCTCAATCGGGATATGAAAAAGGTTCAGATCCACTTGGGTCTGGCTGCCGATGATGATCAGACCTCTGAAGGACGAATAGAAGACATAAGACTTTTATTAAAGAAAAAAAGCGCAGAAAAACGAGATGAAATCCTTGAGAATCTGAGAGCCAAAACAAATCTGAACATTGAGATAACGAGTGGCCTCAGTTTACTGGAAGACTCTGATTACTTTATTACCATTTCTTCTTGCACAGACTCTCATGGTCAGAAAGAAGCCTTGGGTAGACTGCCTTTAACCAGAAAAAAGTACACTCAGGTCACGGAATTTCTGCGTGAGCACGACAGGAAAAGTATAGAACTAGCCAATGCACGGCTTGAAGAGTGGGATGCAAAAGAGAAACTGGATCGTCAGGAAAAGGAGATTATCGATCCTGGATACATGGATCAGAATGCTAAACCCATGCATGAGGACGAAATGGCCTGGCTGGGTTTAGTCCTGAAGCAAAAAAGTGATGCGGTATTAAAAGCAGAAGTCGCTCTTACGGATTATCACAAAGCAGTTCTTGAGGCCACTGAAGCGTCCGTGGGTCTTAAATCAGACACTTCTGACACCCATGAACAACGGATTAATGCCCTGAGAAACAAACAGGTACAACTGGGCGGTGATGATGGTACTGGCGG
>NZ_JAHHPR010000271.1:0-1265 GCF_024606255.1 Endozoicomonas sp. SESOKO3 | reverse complement strand
ATCCCGAAAATTTCATTTCGGGGTACCATGATATCGTCAACCCGGACATTCTCCAGATCCAGAATACCCAGCAACATTCCCCGTCTTTTCTGCGGCAACAACATACCGGGGTCGGTCACAATGGTACGCAACTCTTCAGCGTTCAACTGATCTTCCGCAGCCTGGCCGGGTTTAATACCAAAAGGCCTCAGCAGGAAGCCACAGACCCAGTTTAAAACCACTACCATGGGATAGAAGAGTTTCAGCAGGGGCGTCAAAATAAAAGAGGCAGGAAAGGAGCCATACTATGTACCCGAAAGTACTCCCCTGCATACTCAGCTGTTTAATTTTCAGAAATCTAAAGAGCGTGTCGCACTGGTGGTCGATGAATATGGCGATATTCTTGGCCTGGTGACGCTGGAAGATATCCTGGAAGAAATTGTGGGTGATTTTACCACCGATGTATCCGACTCCAGTCAAGATATTACCCCTCAGGAAGACGGTAGCTACATCATTGATGGTTCGGCCTCTGTAAGAGATATTAACCGTTCTCTGGGTTGGAAGTTGCCCACTGAGGATGCAAGGACGATCAACGGTTTGATCACCGAGATGATGGAGTTTATTCCGGAATCCAGTGTTTGTCTCAAGATAGGTGGCTACCGGTTTGAGATTATGCAGGTCAAGGACAACCGGGTAAAAGCAGTGAAGATTTTCACTGCTTAACTTGAATGATTAATTTCGCTGAATGAATTTTGGTTTTCGCCAGCCCGAGGGTTAGCGATTTTGCGGGTGGCTGTGGCTGGCATGAAACTGAGGTGCATCCAGTGGAATGGTGGTGTTCAATCCCACGTTCAGAAATTCTACCAGCATTATGGCGGTCAACCCCCAAATCAGATATTCACCGTATTGATACGAGGGCATGGAGTAGGTTTTTTCGTTCATACTCCAATGGTGAAACTGTAGATTGTCCGGATTGGTGAGAAAGTCCAGTACCCCCTGCGCGGTTCGATAGCGCGTTTGCAGAGGAGCACTTTACCTTCGTAGACCGGCAGACAACCTGCGACGATTAGCGGATTTTGATAGTGAATTTTGCCACAGTCGTCACAAACATCACGTAATCGGTTATCGCCACAGGGGATCTTCTTACGGACCTTAGCACCACATTCACTGCAGAAATTCACTGTTTTTCCTTCTAACTATGAAAATCTTTCTTCACCTTAACCCGATTCATAACCGAAGTCACTTTAATCAAAATTGGCGTAGAAAATGCATAACATTTCTTTACC
>NZ_JAHHPR010000270.1:0-1288 GCF_024606255.1 Endozoicomonas sp. SESOKO3 | reverse complement strand
CCGGGTCGGGACGAGGCCGTTAAAGATAAGCCCATCGACTGGGAACTGCTCATGCGCATTGCTTCCATGAATCATGGCAAAGGCTTCCCGACCAAAGAGCAGGTGGAAGCCTTTATCTCCATGCCCTGCCTGAAAGAGGGCTGGAGGGAGGGTTGCGATGAAGCCGTTCAAAACAACCCGATCGATCGGAAACTGCTCATGCGCATTGCTTCCATGAATGATGGTAATGGCTTCCCGACCAAGGAGCAGGTGGAAGCCTTTATCTCTATGCCCTGCCTGAAAGAGGGCTGGCAGCCGAACCTTGATGAGACCGTTAAAGACAGCCCGATCGATCAGAGACTGTTCGCGCATATTGCCTGCATAAGTTCTCGACAGGGCTTCCCGGCTGAGGCGGACTTAAAAGTGTTTGTTCAGTGGCTGCCAGTGAACAACAGGAAACATTGCCTGAAGATGACCAGCCGGGTGTTTAAAGGCTCCGGGCTGCCCGAACAAAGCCTGTTGACGGCGAACGAGAGAGCATTTCGCCCATATCTTCCCGATCTTCCGGAACTCGCTATAGAGAGTGACTGCGAGATCAGTGATTCCGATGATGAGTGGGAGGAAGACGATGCAATGAATGTATTGCCGTCGTTCAGTTCGGCTCCCAAAAAATGGCGTATGACGATTGAAGAAACCATGAAAGTCCTGGCGCTGTTCAGTTCAGCCTCCAGAGAGTGGCGCATGACGATAGCGGAATTTGAACAATACCTGACCGCTTTCACAAACGCCCGCAACGAAAGAATGCAGGTGCTTTATGCCCTGGCATCGTTGATACCCATGCTCTTCAATCATGGCGGCGCCGGTGTTCGCTTCTGGCTGGCGAGACATAATGAACACCAACAAGACCAGAACGTACTCAGCAAGGCGCTCTCAATTCCCGCCTCCCTGGATACTGTAAAATTTGCCCTGACGCAGCTGCCTGAATCCGAGTGTCTGGATTACATTACGTTGTGTAAAAACCTGAGCCCGGTTCCTGACAAAGCGCAATGGCAGGCACTGGAGCCACTGAGGCAAAAGCTCAAGCGGCAATTTATCCTGACACAAAGCAGTCGATGGACGGTAGAGATTATCTGCTCACAGCCAGAAGCTAAACGGCCGGGCTATGTTGAAAAGTTCGATAGTTTCTCCGAAACGGTTCCTTCCATCCGTCAACTGTACCGGATACACCAGGCATTGGGATGGCGGAAAATGCAAGGTTTCCTGGATGCCTGTATTGCCCGGCAGACTGCAAATTCCCTCAATCTGAAAG
>NZ_JAHHPR010000269.1:0-2712 GCF_024606255.1 Endozoicomonas sp. SESOKO3 | reverse complement strand
CTTATGTTGGGAGAATCTCTCCTTTTGCTCTCAACCCGAATACGACCCATCTTATATTTGCCATGAACCATGAAACTGAGCAAGTCAAAAAAATGGATGAATCGGAGGGAGCACGAGCACAGCAGCTTCAGCCTTTAATAGACACTCCACTCCCACCAATGACCCGTGTACAGGTTGCTGCCATTATTCAGGGGTTGAATACAGGCATTGATGAAGAAATCTTAAACACTATGTTGAGCTATGTCCCGGCAAAGCCTCCCGAAGAAAGCCTGACCATTCTTGGTATGATTGATACAGTGAAACTAATTCTCAATATTAAGATTGACAAAGACCAGAAAAAGTTGATGGAAGTTCTATATTCAATTCAGGGTACCGAATCTCCTATCGATATGGCCAATCCACAGCACCAACGGAGCCTCGCGAAGTTGATGGTGAGTTACTATACAGCCATCCATTGCAAGGGAACCCCCCTTAAAGCAAATAGTTTCTTTTTTCTCTCATTCCTGCTTGATGCTACTCATTTGTCTGGTATCGAGAGACTCTATGCCAAAAAAGGTGACCTTTTTGGTGTAAAAGAACCCATACAAGATCTCAACGTTTTAAAAGCAAATATTAAAGAAACTGCTACAGTCTTCTCTGACCTGATGCTGTTGGAAGAAATGCGCCTTGAGTTTTTGTTGCGAAAAATGGAGGACCCCTTTGAAACTGAAAAATACGGGGCATCATTCGATGCAATGCTATTAGCCTCTTCCTCTCTACTCAACTACTACGTTAATGATTTCGGAATGCCGGTTTGTCTGCGTAATATAAAATCAGATAAACGAATGTTAAGGCTAATAAAAGAATACGGTGAAAAAAAACCTGAATTAGTTGTTTGGAATAGTCTTTTCGTGAGTTTCATTGATACCTTAAGCCTGATGCTTGATCCTTTTGTTATACAACTCGCAAATACACACATTGACAACATGTCGAGTTATTTTAGCCGCTCAAATTGGGATCAAACCATTCCTGACTTTACCGGTAAAGAAGCCAAAGAACAGAAATTATTTGAAATATTTAAAAAGGTGGTAACCGACGCAAAAGATAACCCGGGAAATGAACATCCTGAATTATTTCAAGAATTGCTTATAGCCATAGAAAAATACATGTCATATCAATTACAAAAAACTTTTACTGATCAAAATGATTACCAAGTCATACTGGTAACCCTCTGCATAGGATTTGAGGACCTGCTGGAACAATCACGCAAGACGCTATTATACCTTGAGGCAGGTGCTGTACTCCTTGAGGCAGGTGCTGTCATCAATGCCAATCAGCAGGCTGATGGAGCCAAACATGACAAGACCACAGGGGGAGATGATGAAAAAGAGTTCGACAAAGAAGACAGGCTGAGAAAACACCTGGATGAACGTATATACGACTTGCGAGCTTTCGTCAACTTGCTCATGTCTAAATATGCTTTTGCCATGGAGACGCCTTACAGTTCTGAAAGCAGTGATACTGACAGCAGCGCCTCTGATATGCTTGATTCCTTCAGAGAAGAGTAGCCTGGACGGAGTTTGTTTTTAATCGTCTTCCTGTTCTTTCAGACCAAGCGCCAACAGCAGGCCTCCCAGCAAGCTGCTAGCTCCGAAGCGGTAGTGATTTCGGTCGATCCATTTCTGCCCCATAATGTCAGCGGCAATCTTCAGGTGTTCTGCAGCGTCTTGTGCTGTTCGAATGCCACCCGAGGGCTTAAAGCCTACGTTCTGCTTGCCACTGTCTCGAATGGCTTCCAGCACGATGCGGGCAGATTCGAGTGTAGCGTTGACAGGCACTTTGCCGGTAGAGGTTTTGATAAAGTCGGCACCGGCTTCAATGCAGATATCACTGGCTCGACGAATCAGAGCAGGGTCTTTCAGTTCACCGGTCTCAATGATCACCTTGAGCACCACCTTGTTTGCGCAAACTTCTTTACAGCGGCGAACCAGCTCAACTCCAGCGGCTTCGTCACCCGCCATGAAAGCCCGATAGGGAAAAACAACATCCACTTCATCCGCACCATAAACGACAGCTGCTCGAGTTTCTGTGACCGCCAGTTCAATATCATCACCGCCCTCTGGAAAGTTACTCACAGTGGCCACTGTCACGTCGTTCAGATCCAGTTCTTTCAGGGTCTTTTTAGCGATGGGGACAAATCTTGGGTAAATACAAACTGCGGCGATATTGCCTGCCGGCGTCTTGGCTTTTTGGCAGAGATCAATAATCACTTCCGGCGTATCATTGTCGTTGAGGGAAGTGAGATCCATCAGTTTCAGAGCCAGACGACTGCTGGCAGTGAGATCGTTCACGGATTGGTCCTCTGGCTCAAAAGAGCTTTAACGGCGACATAAAAGAATAGAAAAGTGCCTGGAGCCTGCCGTAGTTTATCTTCGAATGCGCGTAATATCACCACCGAAATCAGGCAGGGAAGAATCTCAGAAACAAAAAAACCCCTGCACCAGAGTCGCAGAGGCATTTTTTGCCAGCTCAAGGCTGTTTTGCTGATCATCCACCTGAGTCTGCAGCGCGGACTGCGAACTCAACACTTCTTGCCGGAGTCTCTGTATTGCAGGAACAGGCAACAGTGCAATACATTTCTCCCTCATAATCATGAAGTCGCCCGAAGTGAAGTGGCTATCCTAGCAGCCTGTCGGACTTAAGGCTGTCCTACTGCGGTTGCAATAAATTGGT
>NZ_JAHHPR010000268.1:0-1982 GCF_024606255.1 Endozoicomonas sp. SESOKO3 | reverse complement strand
ACCTGCAGAGAGTGAATCAGTGGTTGAAGCGTTCCCTGCAAGATCCTTGATAAACCCGGCAGAAATATCCAGCTCATCATCGCTATAATCACCACCGGAGCTGGCCTCGATACTGTCAGCCTTCGCCGCCGCCAGTTCAATCATGAGTTTGTTATTGTCAATCACTTTGACGGACAGGACATCATCTTCACTGAAGCTCTCAGTCAGTGAGCCGTTGACCTTGTAGCTGAGCTTGCTCCAGTCCAGCACCAGCCTTAACTCAGCACTGTCGGCAGCGGTGTTGCCACTCAAAATATCATTGAAGTTTGTACCCGTTAATTCCAGTTGATTGGTATCGGGGTCATAATTGGCCGAAGCAATGGTGGTGAGCGGAGCGGTTGTATCAATAATCAGATCCGAGCTGCTGTTATCCAGAGAGCCAGCTCCTGTGGGTGCTGTCAGAGTGATATTCTGCTCCGAATTGACGGTAATAGCGCCGTTAGACCATGAGGAGGTTGCAGGCTCCTTAAATACGGTATCAATAGGGTTGGACGCCGCAAGTGAGATGCTGCCGGTAACATTATCGCCACTCTGAATCGTATAACGGTATAAAAAGCTGTTGTTATACTCACCGGACGAATGAGCAGCCGTGTCCAATACTGCTGTCTGTTGCGTGCCACCAATGTCAAACCGAAGTTCAGGTGTTGTACTGTAATCCAGTTTCACCACATGGTTGAAATCCACCTGAATCAGCAACTCTTCACCCGCTTTATAGGTGTCATTCACAGAAACAACACGAACATCCGTGATTTTATTGCCTTGCCTCCCAAATGCGCTTATCGGATCCGTAGGTGAGAGAATTTCCATATCCAAACCGCTTGAAGATGATGAAAAGGCATATCCGTTACCAGCACGGTCTACCAGAAACCCTTCTTCAACGTGAACAACCATGATATCTGGCCAGTCACTGTATCCCCGGAACTCTTTTTCAAACGCATCAGCCCCGCTCTGGTTGAGATCTATTTTCATCTCGTGAGCTATGGTTGGATGCCGTTCAAAGCTGCTGACCGAGAAGTCATCGGACTTAAAGTAGTGCCGGTCACCGGTTTCTGTATTTTCAACGTACAGCTTGCTCCAGTCCGGTGTCATTTGGTTAACTTCGCTGGCATTCAGTGCTTGCTGACCATCTGAATAAATAAATATCCGACCCGGCGTATTTTCACTGCTGTTGCCAACCCAGAAGTTAACCGCGCCCAGACCCGGTAATGAAGGACCTGTCGTATCAATTTCAAGTGCCGCATTGGTAGCCAGGGAGTTAGCCTGCGCTCCCGTCGGTAAAGTGCTGACATCAACCGAATTACCGGCTAGATCGGTAATGTTGCCACTTGACAGATCCAGACTACTGACATCCAGATCTGCGCTGTCTTCACCACTGCCCACCGTATAACTAAACACCAGTTTGTCCGTCCCCGCACCACTGGAGTACGTGGCCTGACCGCCGGTATCCAGATTGAGTACCGGCGTTCCTGTTATATCGACAGCTTCACTAAAAGACACCTCAAGCTGGATCACTTTGCCCTCATTGTAAGGGCCATCCGAGGTCAGACTGTTGATTGCAGTAATTTCCGGGGCGTTGACATCAATAATGGCATTGCCCGTCTGGGCCAGGGCATCATTACTGTTAACCGGAGGCAGCGTGGGCAGCATGTTATTCCCTGCGGAATCAAAAATCATGACTCCGGCAGGTATGGTCAGTGCCGTATCAGAGGCGTAGTTGAGTCCCAGGGTGTTTTCACTGTTGCCTGAACCGACGGTATAAACAAACCTTAAGGTATCGCTACCTGCACCACTGTCGTAGGTGGCCACGGCACCGTTATCCAATGCCAGGGTTGGGTAGGTGCTGGCATCAGAGACATCAATACCACTCACGTTGACGGACTCACTGAGCTGGACAAGAATGACCACCTCATCGCCATTAATGAATCGACCGGGGTCTTCAAGGC
>NZ_JAHHPR010000267.1:0-7163 GCF_024606255.1 Endozoicomonas sp. SESOKO3 | reverse complement strand
GATCACACGAACAGTGCCCTTGCGCTTGATAATCTTGCAGTTACGGCAGATTTTCTTGACCGATGCACGTACTTTCATTATTCACTCCACCATTTCAGAGCTAGCGGCATTCGTTGCAGAACCGGTGTTAGCGGATCAGGCCACCACCACCATAGCCCTTAAGATTGGATTTCTTCAGCAGTGACTCGTACTGATGTGACATCAGGTGAGACTGCACCTGAGCCATCGTATCCATGACGACCACTACTACGATCAGCAGACTGGTACCACCCAGATAGAAAGGCACGTTAGCCGAAACTACCAGGAACTGTGGCAGCAGACATACCGCTGTCATGTAAATAGCGCCAAACATGGTTAAACGAGTCAGGACACCATCGATGTAACGGGCAGACTGTTCACCAGGACGAATACCCGGAATGAATGCCCCTGACTTCTTCAGGTTGTCCGCAACGTCCTTCGGGTTGAAGACCAGTGCAGTGTAGAAGAAGCAGAAAAAGATGATCCCTGCCGAGAACAGAACTATGTTCAGCGGCTGACCCGGACCCAGCGCCAGTGCGATATCCTGAAGCCATTCCCAACCTTCACCCTGTCCAAACCATTGTGCAATGGATGCAGGAAAGAGCAGAAGACTGGAAGCAAAGATAGCTGGAATAACACCGGCCATATTGACTTTCAGAGGCAAATGGCTGCTCTGTGCCGCGAATACTTTACGACCTTGCTGACGCTTGGCGTAATTGACAGTAATACGGCGTTGACCACGCTCAATGAATACAACGAACGCGATAATTGCAATGGCCAGCAGGGCGATTGCGAGCAGCGCCAGGATATTGATGTCACCCTGACGGGCTGACTCGAAAGACCGCCCAATCGCGCCAGGCAGACCAGCGACAATACCTGCAAAAATCAGGATAGAGATGCCGTTACCAATCCCGCGTTCAGTCACCTGCTCGCCCAGCCACATCATAAAGACGGCGCCGGTTACGAAGGTGACTACAGCGACCACGTAGAAGCTGATATCAGGATTGAATGCTACGCCCTGGTTGGCAAGACCTACGGTCATGCCGGTACCCTGAACGAACGCCAGCACCACTGTCAGGTAGCGGGTATACTGGCTGATCTTGCGTCGGCCCGATTCACCTTCCTTCTTTAGCTGTTCCAACTGCGGGCTGACCACCGTCATCAACTGAATGATGATGGACGCCGATATGTAGGGCATGATTCCCAGCGCCAGTACCGACATACGCTCCAGAGCACCACCAGAGAACATGTTGAACAGGCCAAGAATGGTCCCTTCATTTTGTTGAAACATCCGGGCCAGGGCATCAGGGTTGATGCCGGGCACAGGAATATGAGCACCGATCCGATATACAAGGATCGCCAGAAATACGAATTTGAGGCGAGAAATTAACTCGCCCAAACCGCTTTGATTCCCAACAGGTAGTGTCTTAGCCATTTAGTCCTCGATCTTACCACCAGCAGCTTCGATCGCGGCGCGTGCGCCCTTGGTAGCTGCCACACCTTTCAGTGTTACGGCCTTGTTCAGTTCGCCGGACAGTATCACTTTCGCACGCAGGATGCTACCGTTGATAAGGTCTGCAGCCTTCAGAGCAGCCAGATCGATCACGTCGGATTCAACCTTGGCCAGCTCGTGCAAACGAATTTCAGCAGTAAAACGCGCCTTGCGGGAAGTAAAACCGTACTTGGGCAGACGACGTTGCAGTGGCTGCTGTCCGCCTTCAAAACCAGGTCTTACTGAACCACCGGAACGAGACTTCTGACCTTTGTGACCACGGCCACCGGTCTTACCCAAACCGGAACCGATGCCACGGCCAACGCGCTTACGCTCTTTACGACTGCCTTCAGCAGGACTCAGAGTATTCAGACGCATGTTATTCTCCTTCGACCTTAACGAGGTAAGATACCTTGTTGATCATGCCGCGAACGGAAGGAGTATCTTCCACTTCAACCGTGTGGTTGATGCGACGCAGACCCAGGCCACGGACGCAAGCCTTGTGGCTTTCGAGGCGACCGTTAGTGCTCTTTACGAGCGTCACTTTGATCTTCTCAGCCATGACTTACCCCAGAATGTCTTCAACAGACTTGCCACGCTTGGCAGCAATGTCATCAGGAGAACGCATGTCGCGCAGACCCTTGAAGGTTGCGTTAACAACGTTCACAGGGTTGGTGGAACCGTAGCACTTGGCCAGTACGTTATGTACGCCAGCCACTTCCAGAACAGCACGCATAGCACCACCGGCAATAACACCAGTACCCGCAGAAGCAGGCTGCATGTAGACCTTGGAAGCACCGTGACGGGCTTTAACAGGGTACTGCAGAGTGTCGCCGTTCAGGTCGACCTGGATCATGTTGCGACGGGCAGCTTCCATAGCCTTCTGGATAGCAACTGGCACTTCACGCGCCTTGCCACGACCGAAGCCCACTTTGCCTTTACCATCACCAACAACGGTCAGGGCTGTGAAACCGAAGATACGACCACCCTTCACCACTTTGGCTACACGGTTAACCTGTACCAGCTTTTCGATCAGACCTTCGTCATTGTTTTGCGGTTTACGCTCATCTTTCGCCATGATGCCTACCCTCAGAATTCCAGACCGGCTTCACGGGCTGCATCGGCGAGAGCCTTAACACGACCGTGATACTTAAAACCGGAGCGGTCGAAAGCGACCTTGGCAACACCAGCAGCTTTAGCACGCTCAGCAATCAGAGCACCTACTTTTTTAGCAGCTTCAACGTTACCGGTAGCTTCGCCACGCAGCTCCTTCTCTACGGTGGAGGCAGAGGCCAGCACCTTGTCACCCTCAGGGGCAACCACCTGCGCATAGATATGACGCGGTGTGCGATGAACGCTCAGACGGTTGGCGCCCAGTTCACGCATCTTCATCCGTGCACGGCGGGCACGACGCAGGCGAGCAGAATTTTTATCAATCATGATCACCCTACCTTACTTTTTCTTGGCTTCTTTACGACGAACGTGTTCGTCGGCGTAGCGGACACCCTTGCCTTTGTAGGGCTCCGGGCGACGGAATTCGCGGATTTCCGCTGCAACCTGTCCAACCAGCTGTTTGTCGATACCCTTGATCAGGATCTCGGTCTGGCTTGGAGTTTCCGCAGTAACGCCTTCCGGCAGACTGTAGTCAACCGGGTGAGAGAAACCGAGGTTCAGATTCAGGCTCTTGCCCTTGGCCTGCGCACGATAACCTACACCAACCAACTGCAGTTTCTTTTCGAAACCAGCGGTCACACCGGTCACCATGTTGTTAACCAGTGCACGGGTAGTACCAGCCAGTGCACGAGAGTGCTTGGCACCATCACGGGCTTCGAAAGTCAGGACGTTTTCTTCCTGCTTTACTTCAACGTTGGAGTGAATGCTCAGCTCCAGTTGACCTTTACCACCCTTGATGGAGATGTGCTGACCGTTCAACTTGATCTCAACACCGGCAGGGATTTCCACAGGGCTTTTTGCTACTCGAGACATCTGACCCCTCCCTTAGAATACGGTGCAAAGAATTTCGCCACCAACACCGGCTGCACGTGCAGCACGATCGGTCATTACACCTTTGTTGGTAGAAACGATGGCAATACCGAGACCGCCTTTCACTTTTGGCAGACTTTCCTTACCTGCGTAAGAACGAAGACCCGGACGGCTGGCGCGCTTCAGGTTTTCGATGACAGGTTTGCCTTCATAGTATTTCAGGTCGATGATCAGAGTTTTCTGTACTTCGCCTTCAACACGTGCATCGGTAATGTAACCTTCTTCCTTCAGGACTTTGGCTACAGCAGCCTTTACCTTGGAAGAGGGCATTTCGACAGATGCATGTTCTGCCATTTGGGCATTACGGATACGAGTTAGCATATCTGCTAACGGGTCCTGCATACTCATTATCTATCTCTCCAGAAGATCAATCGCGCTTACCAGCTGGCCTTAACCAGACCTGGAACGTCACCACGCATGGCTGCTTCACGCAGTTTGATGCGGCTCAGACCGAATTTACGCAGGTAGCCGTGAGGGCGACCTGTTACACGGCAGCGGTTACGCAGACGAGATGAGCTGGCATCACGTGGCTGCTTCTGCAGTGCTATCTGAGCGTCCCACTTCTCGTCTTCAGAGCTGTTAGGACTGACGATGATCGCTTTCAGCGCAGCGCGCTTCTCTGCGAACTTGGCAACGGTGCGCTGACGCTTAAACTCCCGCTGCTTCATGGATACTTTTGCCATGGGCTCGTACCTTAATCAGTTACGGAATGGGAAGTTGAAGGCTTTCAGCAGTGCACGGCCTTCGTCGTCAGTCTTGGCTGTGGTAGTCAGGGTAATATCCAGACCACGCAAAGCGTCGACTTTATCGTAATCGATTTCCGGGAAGATGATCTGCTCTTTAACACCCATACTGTAGTTGCCACGGCCGTCGAAAGACTTCGGGCTGATACCACGGAAGTCACGAACACGAGGCAGGGCGATGTCAACCAGACGCTCCAGGAATTCGTACATACGTTCGTCACGCAGGGTCACTTTAACACCGATTGGCCAGCCTTCACGAACCTTGAAGCCTGCAACGGATTTACGTGCCTTGGTAACGACTGCTTTCTGACCGGCGATTTTTTCCATGTCAGCAACAGCGTTTTCGATGACTTTCTTATCACCGATCGCTTCACCCACACCCATGTTCAGAGTGATTTTGGTGATACGAGGAACTTCGTGAACATTGCTCACGCCCAGCTCTTCTCTGAGCTTGGGCAGGATCTCTTCACGATATTTAGTCTTGAAGTTTGCCATTATGCCACCCCTTACGCGTCAACCGGTTGACCGGTAGACTTGAACACGCGTTGTTTCTTGCCATCTTCAGAGATAGCAATGCCAACACGATCAGCCTTGTCGGTTTCTGTGTTCAGGATTGCAACGTTGGAAGCCTGAATAGGCGCTTCTTTTTCAACGATGCCACCAGGGGTGCCCAATGTCGGGTTTGGCTTCTGATGCTTCTTGATCATGTTGATACCAGAAACGATCAGCTTGCCATCGGCACGAACGGTTTGCACTTTGCCGCGCTTACCTTTGTCCTTGCCTGCAATGACGATAACTTCGTCGTCACGACGGATCTTTTTCATTTCCTGCTCCCTTACAGTACTTCTGGTGCCAGGGAAATGATCTTCATAAACTGCTCACCACGCAGTTCACGAGTCACTGGCCCAAAGATACGGGTACCGATTGGCTGATTGCTTGCGTTCAGCAGAACGGCAGCATTGCCATCGAAGCGGATTACGGAACCGTCTGGACGACGAACGCCTTTTTTAGTACGCACTACAACTGCGTTCATCACCTGGCCTTTCTTGACCTTACCGCGTGGAATTGCTTCCTTAACGGTGACTTTGATGATGTCCCCGATGTGGGCGTAGCGGCGATGGGATCCACCCAACACCTTGATACACTGTACTCGACGAGCGCCGGAGTTATCGGCTACTTCGAGTTGAGATTCTGTCTGGATCATGCTTATTCTCCAAGCCCAAACTGCAGACGGGTACCCGCCAGTCGTTGTACAACAGGCTGGCCACAAGACCAGCCACTTCTACTCAGACCCAGGGCACCGTGGCCTTATATTTGAGTAGCACGCTCATCAATGGAAACCAGTTCAAATGTCTTGGACTTAGACAAAGGACGTGTTTCCTTGATTGTGACAATATCACCCATACGGCAATCATTGTTTTCGTCGTGAGCGTGCAACTTGGTGGACCGCTTAACGATCTTACCGTAGAGCGGATGTTTAACACGGCGCTCAATAAGAACGGTGACGGTCTTGTCCATCTTGTCACTCACAACCTTACCGGTCAGAGTACGGACTTTCTTGTCTTCAGCCATTGTTAAATACCTGCCTTCTCATTCAACGCCGTCTTAATACGGGCGATGTCGCGTCGGGTCTGCTTCAGCAGATGAGTCTGACTCAGCTGACCCGTCGCTTTCTGCATACGGTAGTTAAATTGGTCCCGCAGCAGTGTGACCAGCTCTTCGTTGAGCTGTTCAACCGTTTTTTCACGCAATTCAGCAGCTTTCATCACATCACGCTCCGCTTAACGAAGGCAGTTTCCACTGGCAGCTTTGCGGCAGCAAGGGCAAACGCCTCGCGAGCCAGCTCTTCGTACACACCTTCCATTTCGTACAGGACACGACCCGGCTGGATCTGTGCTACCCAGTACTCGACACTACCCTTACCTTTACCCATACGAACCTCGAGGGGTTTTTTGGAGATCGGTTTGTCAGGGAAGACGCGAATCCAGATTTTACCACCACGCTTGATGTGACGGGTCATGGCACGACGTGCTGCTTCGATCTGACGAGCAGTTATGCGTCCACGGCCTGTTGCTTTCAATGCGTATTCACCGAAGCTAACAGTGGAGCCGCGGTGTGCCAGGCCGCGATTGCGACCCTTTTGCTGCTTACGAAATTTCGTACGCTTTGGCTGTAACATTACCGCGCTCCTTACTTCTTAGCCTGTCTCTTCTTAGGACGTTTGGCTGGTTCTTTAGGCTGCTTTTCAGTTTCAGCTGCCATTCCGCCAATCACTTCGCCTTTGAAGATCCATACTTTAACGCCCAGGATACCGTAGGTAGTCAGAGCTTCATAAGTTGCGTAATCGATGTCTGCACGCAGAGTGTGCAGAGGTACGCGACCCTCACGGTACCATTCGGTACGAGCAATTTCAGCGCCGCCAAGACGACCACTGATTTGCACTTTGATGCCCTTCGCGCCCAGACGCATTTCTGCCCAGAAAGCGCGCCTGGTTGCTGACCAGATCCGAGGCAAAGCTGTTGGTGAAGCCCTGGACCTGCTGGCATTCAGCCCTAAAAAGGCTGCAGAGCTGGTCAAAAAAGTGTTGGAATCTGCGATTGCAAACGCAGAGAACAACGAAGGCATGGATATCGATGAGCTGACAGTGTCTGCTATCTTCGTTGACGAAGGTATGACCATGAAGCGCATTCGTCCACGTGCCAAGGGCCGTGCTGATCGCATTCTGAAGCGGTCTTGCCATATCACGGTTAAGGTTGCAGAGGTCTAAGGAGCGATCACATGGGTCAGAAAGTACATCCAAATGGGATCCGACTGGGCATCGTAAAGCCCCACAGATCTGTATGGTTTGCTGAAGGTCAGCAATACGC